>CAMAPG010000198.1 GCA_945859965.1 Opitutus sp. GAS368
GGGTTGTTTCATGCGCCTGACCTGGAGTGGCTGAACCGGCTGCGAATCGGTCCCGAACTTTTCCTCCGCCTCCTCGTGGAACCACTCGTCGCATATTTTTTGGTCGGCTGGCTGGTCTTCGACGATTCGCCGGTTGAAAAGGATGCACACTGGATCACCCGTCCAATCTCCGGAGCCCAGTTGCTGGCCGCGAAGCTGGTTGCAGCGGGACTACTGTTTATCGCCTTGCCGCTCGCCCTCAATATCCCGTGGTGGCTGGCGTGCGGATTCGGCGGGCCGGAAATCGCAGTCTCGTCCCTTCAGCTGGTGATGCTGTACTCGATGCTGGTGGCGTTGGGCTTTGCCTGTGCGTCGCTGACGGATGGTTTTCCCCGTTTTGTACTGTGGAGTCTGGTCGGACTGGGCGCCTTCGCGATGGTGCAGGTCATTTTTCTTCCATCTTCTACCGGCACGGGTACCGGCTTCGGGATCGGCCTGAGCCGGCTGGTGGTCTGGTGCGTGGGCGGCAGTGTGGTCGCCCTGGCCCTCGCCACTCATCAATTTGTGACGAGACGTCACCGGAAATCGCTGGCCCTAGCGGCGGCTGGTATTCTGGCGCTCGGAATTCTGGGGGCAGCCTGGCGCTGGAATCTGACGAATGCGGGCGCGCCGAAGCTGGCTCCGGAAAGTAACCAATCCCAAAGCGGGCAGGTGAAGTTCATCGGACCGGCAAGCCTTAAGACCATGGGGCTGGAGCGCTATCGGACAGAACGGCACTTCATCCAGTTGCCTGTGAAAATTACTGATTTTCCGCGCAACGCTTTGGTGACCGAAATCAACACGACGGGGGAATGGAGCTTGAGGGAAGAAAAAGTCTGGAGTTCTCGCGCCAGCATGAGCACCCGTTCACTGGCGCCGCAGGCCATTCGGCGCATCTTGGCATTGAAGGAGGCGGCGCCAATGGAAGCGGAAGTCAGCCTTGCCCTGTCATTTTCGCCCAAGATTGCACAGAGAGCCGCGCAGGAACCGATGGTCTTTCATGCCAACATCGAGCTCAGTCTTTTTTATGGGACCATTGTCGCTGAACTGCCCCTTCGAGAAGAAACCGTGTTTAGCGGCGGGCATACCTACACCCTCTCGAAGCTGGCCAATGGGCCTTATAAAATGACAAGAGGAAGCCTGGTCAAAGGACGGCCATTGTCGTCCGCCGCCCCGCATAATGCCGTGTCATTGCTCCTTAGTGAACGCTCAGTCGATGGGCTGATTGTAAACAATTTCGGTCGCGCGCAGGCCGTGAGTGCGGGCGAGCGGGCCCACCCTTCCATCACCTATTATGCGTTGGTGAATCGCACAACGGGTGAGTTCATCTTGAGCGATCGAACACAGAGCGGTCCGATGGCGATCACCACGCTCAACCAGGTGGAGGTCGCCTCCTGGCAATTGGTTTTCTACAACTCCATGCCGGTTCGGCTGGATGAATTTGCCTTGGTAATCATCGGTTTTGACGGCGGCGAATTGGTCAAGCGCACCCTGGACATCGCTCCGATGCAATTGGCCGAGAGCCAGCCTGAGCGCCATCCCTCCGAGTAGCGGAAGCCGTGAGGCTTTCGTCCGAACCCGAAACGCTCACGCGTTCCGCTACGAGAATCCAAGGCAACCGGTATTTTCCAAACTTTATGAGCACAACAAAGAAGGGCGTGGCAATCGCGACGGTGGTCGCGTTGTTCGCCGTGGGATTTGCGGTGTATCAAGTGATCGCGTATCGCGAATCCGCGACCGCGTTGTCGGCTGTGAGTCAGGAACGGGACGATCTGCGCGCGAGGCTTTCGGTTACGGATAAAAAACTTCAGCAAACGCAACACGATCTCACCGCCGTCCAAAAGGAACGCGCTGATGCGATCGCAGCTGCGGCCAAAGCGCCTGCCATCAAAGCTCCGCCGTCCGCCCGGCCCCGGCCGGCCCATCCGCTCGAAGCCATTCTCGATCATCCGGAGCTGCATGCGGCTTACGTGCAGCGGGAGGTCTTGCGCGAGAAAGCCAAATTCGAGGGGTTTTTCCGGGCGGCCGGTTTGTCGGTGGAACAACAGGCTGCGCTCCTCCAGGTGTTGAAAGCCCGGAAAGAAGCCGAACTCGATCTTATGCTCGCGATTCGCGCGCAGGGTTATGGGACGAATGGACAGCCGGTCGATCCCGAGTCCGTCAAGCAATTGAACGCCTTGGCGAAACAAACGGCCGAGAAATTTCAGACTGATCTCAAGGAGTCCTTGGGCGCAGATCGCTACGACCAATATCGGCACTACGCGAAGACGCTCACGGAGCGCAAGGATTGCTTCGTCGCTTTGCTCCTCGCAATGACAAGCCCAAGGAGGCTCGTTCCTGATTTCCTGAGTTCCACATTAAAACCGAAACGGGTGGGGCCCCACTTTCCCTCTTTCGCCATTAACCCTTCCGAAACCGTTCCAACCCCAGGAACCCAATCGGCTGGCGGGTCTGCCCGGTGCAGGCGAGGTCGGCGAGGAGCTCGCCGATCACGCTGGCGAACTTGAAGCCGTGCCCGCTGAAACCGGCGGCGAGCACCACGCGTTCGTGCCGGGGATGGCGGTCGAGGATGAAATGCCCGTCAGGACTGTTCGTGTAGAGACAGGTACGCAGGGCCAGCAGCGGCCCGTCGCCTTGTGGGATAAAGCGCCGCAGGCACGAGCGGAACGTCTCTTCATCGCCCGGCAGGATGCCGCGTTCCACATGGTTCGGATCCGTGCGGTCCAACGGGGCGTGGACGGCGACTTTCAGGCCGGGACTCTGGGTCACCATTGGAAAACCGTAGTAAGTGGTGCCGTCGAGCCGGTCGATCATCCACACCGGGAGCGTCCCGGCTTTGAATGCAGCCGGAGTCTTGGGCCAGACCCAGCCCAGGACCTGACGCGTGACCGTGAGGGGAACGCCGAGATCATGGATGAGGGAATTGCTCCAGGCTCCGCCGCTGAAAATGAGTTTGTCCGCGCGATAGGTCCGCAGCGCGGTGGTCACCGTCACCCCGGAGGCGTCGGCGTGCCATGCCTTCACTTCCTCGTGGCCGTGAATCTCGGCCCCGCGGTGCAGTGCGCAGTTGACGAACGCGGAAATCGCGAGTTCGGGCAGGAGGAATCCGGCCTGCGGCTCCAGCAAACCGCTCCAGTCGTCCGGCACTGTGAATTGCGGAAACCGCTTGGAGACGGCGGCGCGATCCAGGAGCTCGTGCGCCAGGCCGTGTTCCCGCGCGGAACGCAACGACCCGCCTACCAGTTCGCCATCGAGCGGACCGAGATAGAGTCCGCCGACCATGTGGAGAATCTTTTCGGCGCTCTCGGCTTCCAGTTCGGACCACAGTATGTGGGAACGCTGGAGCAACGGCACGTAATCGGAATGCTCGTAGTACGCCGTGCGCGTCACGCGCGAATAACCGTGGGAGCTGCCGCGGGTGTGGGGAATGTCGAATTGCTCCAAGCCCAGCACCCGGACGCCCCGTCGCGCCAGTTCCCAGCAGGCTGCCGAGCCCATGGCACCCACGCCCACGACAATGACATCGAAATGGTTATTGGTCATACTGGAATTCTCAGGCGCCCGAAGGCATGACGAATGTGGAACTCATGAACTCAGAAAACCGATCCATTTATTCGCTCCGACCGGTTCGTTCCTGATTTCCTGAGTTCCACATTAAAATGGGCTTACCGGCCTGCCGGCACGAAGACCGCGCAGATCGGCGTCGGGACCTCAACGAGCGGGCCGGTGGGTGTGAGCCGGCCGGTCGCGGGATCGATGCGGAAGACGGCGACGGTGCCGGAGTCCTGGTTCTCGGCGAGGAGCCACGTGCCGGTGGGATCGAGGCCGAAGTGCCGCGGAGTCTTGCCGCGGGTGGAAACGTTTTCGACGTAAGTCAGTTTTCCTGAGGCGGGATCGATGGCATAGACGACGATCGTGTTGTGCCCACGGTTGGAGCCGTAGAGGAATTTGCCGCTCGGATGGACCTCGAGCTCAGCGGTGCTGGTGCCGGCCTTCACGGATTCACCGGGCGGAAGGGTGGAGATCGACTGAATATCGGTGAGGACGCCGCCCGCAGTGTCGTACTTGAAGACAGTCATCGTGCAGAGCATTTCGCTGATCACGTACGCGAAGCGATGATTCGGATGAAACGCGAGGTGGCGCGGACCGGATCCCGGAGGTAGCGAAGCGAACGCCGGTGTGTGGGCGGTGAGCTTGGCGCGAGCGACATCGACGTCGTACACCAGCACCCGGTCCAGCCCGAGGTCGGGCGCGAACGCGAGGCGGTTGTCCGCCGAGATCACGATCTCATGAGCATGCGGTCCCTTCTGCCGCGCCGGATCGACGCTCGAACCGGTATGCGGAATCATGGAGCCAAGCTCACCGAGCCGCCCGTCAGGCAAGAGACCGATGGCGGAGACACTCCCGCCACCATAATTTGCCACGAGCACGGTCTGGCCCGTGGCATCGACTGAAAGATGACACGCGCCAGCGCTACCCGTGGATTGCTGGTTGAGAAACGTGAGCCCGCCCGACACATCAAGCGCGTAGGCGCGAACGCCCCCGGCCTTCGTGCGCTTGGCGTCCACGCTCTCATCGATCGCGTAGAGAAATTTTCCGTTGGGATGCAGCGCAAGGAACGAGGAATCCTTGGCCTCCGCCGCGAGTTCCGCCGGCGAGAGCCGGCCGGTGGCGACATCAAAGCGGGAGCGGTAGATCCCCTTGCTGGCGCCCTTCGTGTAGGTGCCGAAATAGACGAAAAATTCCTTGGGAGCGGCAGAAGCAGGGGTAAGAGCAGCGAGCATAACGGCAAGAATCGGAAGCAGGCGGGAAGACATGGGGCGGGTGGGGTGAGAGGTGAGCCTCTTTCTCCTAAATCTTTATCTTTCTCGGATCGAGCCGGTTCGTTTTGGCTTAAACGGGAACGAGGGAACGAGAAAGAGAAAGAATGGAGAGAAAGATAGTCCGCTTCGCCGCTACCAGGCGAACACCAAGAAGCGAAGGAGCTAAGGTCCTAATCCGAACTTCGCTTCTTTGCTTCTTCGTGTTCACGCAAAATCACCAGCTCAGCTCCAGAATGCGACCGGGGTTCATGGGGCGGTTGCTGTCTTTGCCGATGGGGCGGCTGTATTCGAGGAGGTAGAGTTTTCGGCCGACCTTGAGGATATCGATCGGTCGGGCGAGGGGAGCGAGGAAGGTCTCGGTGTGCGCTTCGTAAATGCCGGCGGCGTTGCGCTGCAGCGAGACGGCGAGGAGATCGTAGCCATAGCTTCCGTCTTTGAGAAAATTGCCGAAGCGGCCGATCAGGAATTTTCCGCGCAGGGCTTCGGGCCAGTCGTCGTTGCAAAACAGCATGCCGGCGGGTGAGGAATGCGCGTCGAACGTGGCGATGGGCGTCGTCGCCGAACCGCCGGCGGCGGGGCCGAAGTTGCGGATCGCGGGCGTGACGACCAGGCCGGGCGGAAGGTCGGGCGTGTACGGATAGGGTTTGAGCGACGCGGGCTCATCCGCGAACTGATAGGGAAAGCCGTAGTGTTTGCCGCGTTCGACGAAGTCCATCTCCTCGGGCTGGTGGGCGTCCGGGCCGTTGCTCACGCTGAAAAGTTCGCCGCGATCGTTCCAGGCGAAGCTCCAGGCGTTGCGGATGCCGCGGGCGAAGACCTCGATCTCCGGCGAGTCGACCTCGGGGTTGAGCCGCCAGAGGGCCGCGGTGTAAGCGGTTTCGCCGCCTTTCCAGTAGACACTTTCCTTTTTGAAGAGACCGCCGTCGACCTCGCCGCCATCGGTGCGCGCGCCGCTGCTGACGTACATCAT
>CAMAPG010000199.1 GCA_945859965.1 Opitutus sp. GAS368
GGGGAACTCTTTACCAATCCCAAGCTCCGGGCTGAACCGCCAAGCCGCTCCGCCCCTCCGCTTGGGATTGCCAACCACCACCGAAGTCATCACATCAACCAACGCTGCGGACTAACATTCCACTTGGCCCAGTTTTCGGGACCCGCTCAGGCCGCAGCGCGGGTTTCGTTATCTGCTGCTGTCGTCGTTTGAACAGCAGTTGGAGGCCTTGAAAGCGATCCGCAAGACCTTGCTGGTGGTCAGCGTGCTCGGCATTCTGCTCAGCGCGATCGTGGTGGGGCTCATCATCCGCCGCATCATCCAGCCGCTGCGCGAACTCCGGGACAGCGCCGAAGCGGTCGGCCGCGGCGATTTCTCGCGCAAGATCGAGCGCTTTTCCAATGACGAATGCGGCGACCTCGCCGAGGCGTTCAACCGCATGACGTCGAATCTCCAGACTTCGCGGGCGGAGCTGGAAAAGGCGGTGGAAACGATCAAGGCCACCCAGGCGCAGCTGATCCAGAGCGAGAAGCTGTCAGCCGTCGGGCAGTTCGTGGCGGGTGTGGCGCATGAGCTGAACAATCCATTGACGACCGTCATCGGGTTTTCCGACTTGTTGCGGCAGACCGAAACGGATGAGAAGAACCGCCATTATCTCGATCTCGTGGCGCGGAGCGCGCACCGCTGCCACAAGATCGTGCACAGCCTGCTGAGCTTTGCGCGACAACACGCTCCCGAACGGAAGCTGATCGAACTCAACGCCATCGTCGAGGAGGTGCTGGAGATCATGGCGTACGACCTGCGCACGAGTAATGTCAAAATCGTGAAGCAATTTCAGGCCGGCCTGCCGGCGCTCATGGCCGACGCGCACCAGTTGCAGCAGGTCTTCATCAACATCCTCAGCAATGCCCGGCAGGCGCTCGAAACGTTCCGCCGCGATGGCGAAATCACGGTGCGCACCCGGCTGGAGGGAGGCTCAGTGCGGATCGAGTTTCAAGACAACGGCCCGGGCATCAGTGCGGAAAACCTTTTGCGGATTTTCGATCCGTTTTTCACGACCAAGCCCGTGGGCAAGGGGACGGGCCTGGGCCTGAGCCTGTCCTACGGTATCGTCAAGGAGCACGGCGGAAAAATCACCGCGGTCAGCCGCGCGGGTGAAGGCGTGATGTTTGTGATCGAGCTGCCCGCCTCCAATGAGGCGATCACGGAGCGGCCGGCTATCATGCAACCGGCGAGCTCACGGAGCCCGTTTGCGCCGGCATTTTCGGGCAAGTCGGTGCTCGTGATTGACGACGAGCAATGGATTTTGCTGCTCGCGCAGGAATTGCTCGCCCGGGACGGTCACGGGGTCGTCGTGGCCGCAAGTGGCGAGCGGGCGATGGAGGTGCTGAAGACCCAGAAATTTGATGTGATCATCAGCGATTGGAAGATGCCGGGCTTGAATGGCATCCATCTGTTCGAGCATTTGCTGAACGTGGACCCCACGGCAGCCCAGCATATGATGTTCATGACGGGCGACGTGATTAACGACAGTTTTCAGGACTTCCTGAGGCGAAACGGAAAAACCTGCCTGCCTAAACCGTTCTCGATCGATGAATTCCGCGTGGCCATCGGCAGGATGGCGACAGCGACCGATGTAAAGTAGGGCAGGTCTTCTTGTCCGCCGTAGGCCCGGCGAAGGTGGATGATCCGACCAACTCGTAGCGAAACGCGTGAGCGTTTCGTCCGAAATCCTTACGGATTTCGCTACGGGGAGGGAAACGCTCAGTACCCGCGTTGCTGCAACGCGGCGGTCAATTCCTGCATGAACGCCTGGCCATCGGCGGGTGACGGGCGGTAACCGGGTTTGCTGATCTCGGTAAAGCCGGGCCGGCCTTGCTGGTCGATGACCCATTTGCCGGTGACCCCGTCGCTGAAAGTAACCGAGCCGCTGGCAATCGCACCGGGCAGGAGAGTCACCTTGTCGAGGCTCACGAGGACGCTGCCGCCTGCCGGAACGTCGTCCGGGTCTTCCCCGATCGCGTCTTCCTCCGTGGCATCCGCATCCTTGGCCAGACCGAGCTTTTCCTTGGCCTTGTCGAAGAAACCTTTCTTTTCGCCTGGAGCGGGGGCAGCTGGGGCGCTGGCCTTGGCAGGCGTTTTGGAGACATCGCTCGTGTCGACCTTCGGCGCCCGGTCCTTGAGTTCGAGATTCAGGTCATCGACCAGAAAGCGCACATCGCGATAGGTCAGCGAGACCTTGAATTGCTCCGCGAGCTTCTTTTGGACTTCCGAGAGATTGTCTCCCGCGGTGATCCAGGTGGAGACCGCCTGTTTTTGTTCGGGTGTGAGCGTCATGGCTGGGTGAAAGGTGGGAAGGTCGCGTCGAAAGGCCCGTTTGAAACGGAGCGTCGGACATACTCAACGGTAACCCGTTAACTTTCAACTGCGGTTTGTGGAATCGCCGGCGGCCGGGCCGGAGTTTTAAACACAGAGGTCACGGAGGACACGGAGAGGGCTCAGAGGGAAGACCGTGTAGGCATCCGGCGGCGATGGAAGCCGGGGCCTTTTGGATGATGACTTATCCAAGCTCCCTCGGTGGTCTCCGTGACCTCCGTGTTTTAAAAAACCGGCGATTAACCCTGACGCCTAACTCGACGGGCATTCTCCTTCGTGCTCAGCGGGCGAGCTGGGCCCGCAGGAACTCCACACTGCCGCGCATCGAGGCATCCTGTTCCATCATGTTGTCCACAGCCTTGCAGGCGTGGATGACGGTCCCGTGATCGCGACCGCCGTAGGCATCGCCGATCTCCTGGAGGGAGTGCTTGGTCAGAGTGCGGGAGAGGTACATGGCGATCTGGCGGGGGATCGCGATATTGTTCGGCCGGCGCTTGCTGGTCATGTCGCTGTGCCGGATCTGGAAGTGATCGGCCACGCGCTTCTGGATGGTCTCGATCGTGAGAATATTTTGCGCCTGCTCCATCAACACGTCCTGCAGCAGCATCTCGGTGGTCGCGAGGTCGACCGGCTTGCCGGTCAGGGCCGAGTAGCTGGCGACCTTGATCAGAGCGCCTTCGAGCCGGCGGATGTTCTTGGAGATGTTCTGGGCGATGAAATTGACGACGGACGCCGGAATGTCGAACTTCAGGCTGGTCGCCTTGGTGCGGAGAATCGCCACGCGGGTCTCGAAATCGGGCGGCTGGATGTCCGCGGGAAGTCCCCATTCGAAACGGGAGACCAGGCGCGATTCGAGCTTCTGGATTTCGCTGGCGCGGCGGTCGCTCGACAGGACGATCTGTTTGCTCGACTCGAAGAGGTCGTTGAAGGTGTGGAAGAACTCTTCCTGGATGCGTTCCTTGCCGGCGAGGAACTGGACATCGTCGATCAGGAGCACATCGACGTGCCGGTAACGCTGGCGGAACTTCGTCAGGGCATTTTCCTGCAACGCCTGGATGAACTCGTTCGTGAACTTCTCGGTCGAAAGATAGGCGACGCGGGCATCGGGGTTGTTGCGGAGGATCGCATGCCCGATGGCATGCATGAGGTGTGTCTTGCCCAAGCCGGTATCGCCGTAGATGAACAACGGGTTGTAAGCCTGTGCGGGCGACTGCGCCACGGCCAAGGAGGCGGCGTGCGCCATCTGGTTGTTGTTGCCGACGACGAAGGTTTCGAAGGTGTTGCGCGGGTTCAGCGTCCCGGCGGCGGGGCCGCGGTCATCGTAGCGGGGGGCGCGGCGGGGGGTGGCGGCGCGGGAACGGTTGGCCGTCGTGGAATGGTCGGCGGCGTGCCGGGCGGCCACGCTCGGGCTGGATTTGCCGGAGGAGGTCTCGATCTTCTTCAGCGTGACATTGACCATGCGCCCGGCCGTCAAACGCAGCCGCTGGGTGATCAAATCGAGGTAATTGTCGTGAATCCAGATGCTGGCGAAATCATTGGGCACACCCAAAGTCATGCCGTCGTCGGTCGATTCCAGACACACCATCGGCTCAAACCACATCTGAAACACGTCTTCAGGGAATAATCCCTTGAAGTCGCATTTCACGGTTTCCCAGAGACTTGGGGACAAGGCAGAAGCAGGCATGGGCGGTCGGGAGGCGGGTTTATTCACAGGACGCCGCGGGAGATCGATTCGACACGTTCGCTGGGGGTAAATTCGCGCTCCCTAGCCGCAAAGAAAATTGGGTCCGGCCGTCGCGCACGTTTGATGCAAAATGATAAATTATAAAGCATTGATGGCCAAGGAATAACAGGGAGCTTTGCTGCTCGGAGGGAATGATCCCTAACTGACGTGTGAAAGAACGAACCCGAAGACGCTGAACGTATTGGATGAAGGCGGAGTAACGGGGAACCAAAAAATCATTTCAAGATGAACTTTCCAACAAGTTATTCACACCGCCCTTTTGCGCAGTTGCGACGAGATTTTTGTTGCCACGGGAAGACATTTTTTTAACGGCCTCACGTATCGAACGAACACTACCGCGGGTTCCTCCAGTCTCCAGATCGCTGTGACAAGGTGACGATCGCGTTACAGGCCCGTTACAGAGGAGAAGTTGGCCCGGATGGATACATGCTGGGGACAAAATCCGGGTCCGGGGCGGCTCGCGGTGGCCGGACTTTTTTATTCCCTTTCCATGGCACCGCGCCGAAGAACGGGTGGCGGGTGCCGCGGGAAGTCCCGTTTCATGAAAAATTGTCGGGGAAACGAATAACATTTTTTTCGGCCATCGCCGGTCCCGGGCCGGAATTCAGCTGGATCCGCCGGGAATAGCCCGTAGCGAAGGCCGTGAGGCTTTCGGACGAAACGCTGACGCGTTTCGCTACAAGAAGGGGTCTCCGGCCCGCCCTTGTCTCTATTCTTCCTCCGAGGGCAGGTCAAAGGGCCTGCCCTGCTTCGGCGGAGTCGCCTCCTTGGGTAATCTTCAGGGTGACACTGTCGCCAGCACCGGCTCGGGGTCCACCCATTTGCCGTGTTCCTTGATCAGCGCCACCAGCCGTTCGTCGGCTTCCAGTTGGGGAAGGTTGTACTGCACGCATTGCTTCCCGACGTAGAGGTTGATCTTGCCCGGGGCGCCGCCGACGTAGCCAAAATCGGCGTCGGCCATCTCACCCGGGCCGTTCACGATGCAGCCCATGATGGCGATCTTCACGCCCTTGAGGTGGCCGGTTTTCTCGCGGATTCGCTGGGTGGTCGTCTGCAGGTCGAACAGGGTGCGTCCGCAGCTCGGGCAGGCCACGAATTCCGTTTTGGAAATGCGGGCGCCGGCTCCTTGCAGCACGTTGTAGGCAAGCTTGGTCGCCCGGACCGGGTCGGTCTCGGTCTCGATACTGAGAAAATCGCCCAAACCGTCGCACAGGAGGCTGCCGGTGAGGAAACTGGCTTCGAGCAGCTTCGAGAGAAAGCTCGGATCCGGCCGCACGGCGGTCGCGCCCGTATTGCGGATCCAAATCGGCGTGCGCAGCCCGATCCGGCGCAAGGTCTCCGCCAGCTGGCGATAGGCGCCGATGGCATGACCGAGGTCGGAAACCGGCGACGGAAGGCCGGAAAACGTGAGGACCAGCCGGTCGTCTCCGAGCGCCCGCAGGGTCGGAGCGAGAGCTTCCAGGGCAACCGGGGTGAGATCGCAGGCCAGGAGGTGTTTTCGCCGGCGAACGAGTTCGGCGAAGGTCCGCAACGCCTCGGCCTCGGTCGCGGTGAAGCTCCGCACCAGCATGATCCGCCCTGCGTTGCGGGTGGGCAGGGCTTCCAGGTCGGCCATGGTGAGGGCTGGGGAAAGTTCGAGGGCCAGCAACTGGACCGGCACCACTGGCGCCGCGTCCAAGGCGGCGCGGATGGCGGCGAGCCCGGCCGCG
>CAMAPG010000200.1 GCA_945859965.1 Opitutus sp. GAS368
ACCTCGGCGAGTCCTCGTTTTAGCAGCGAAGAACTCACCGATTTCCACACGACCAGCCGCACTTTTTCGGTTTATTATCCTGATACGCGGCCTGGCTCGGATCGCTACACGGTCGTCGTTTCGCTCAACGGCCGTTATCCGGACTGGCAGAAACTGTCCGACGAGGACTACGCCAAGGAGAAAGCCCGGTTGATCGCGGAATCGATCGTGGCACTGGAAAAATTCATTCCCGACGTCCGCGCCAAGATAGATTGGACCGAGGCGGCCACGCCCCGCACCATCGAATACTACACAACCCATTCCATGGGTACCTCGTTCGGCACCAAGTTCGAGGGCCTGAAAGTCTCGATGGATCTGTCCGAAAAACTGCCCGGCCTGTTTCATGCCGGCTCGGTCGGCATCATCATGTCCGGCTGGCTGGGCACGATCAATTACGGCGTGATTACCGCCAACAAGATCGACAAATTGCTCTTCCAGCAAAAGGAGCCGGAAGCCGCTTCGACGACCCTCTCCCACACGCCCGCGACCAACGCATGAACGCCCATCCCTCCGTTCTCGACCTGATCCCGCATCGTCCGCCCTTTCTCTTTGTCGATGAAATCGTCTCCCGTACCACCGATGGGCTCGTCGCCAAACGCACGCTGCGCCCGGAGGAGGATTTTTATAAGGGCCATTACCCCAACGCTCCCATCACGCCCGGCGTGCTGCTCTGCGAGGCCGTGTTTCAGACCGCGGCCCTTTATCTCGCCTTGGAATTGAAAGGCACCGGCGGCGACACCCAGGGCGTGCCGTTGCTCGCGAAAATCAACGAGGTGCGGTTCCGCAACCCGGTGTTTCCCGGGGAAAGCATCCTCATCGAGGTAAAGAAGAAGGATATGCTCGGTGGTTTCTACATGATGTCGGGCCACATCAAGAGCGGGGACAAACGCGTGCTCACGGTCGATTTCTCGGTCGCTTGGAAAACTCCCGAAGGCCAGCCGGCGGCCCAACCCTGATCCGAAAGCCATGGCTGATTTCCTCACGCTCTCCGGCAAGTCCTTTCTCGTTTTTGGCGTGGCCAACCGCAAGAGCGTCGCGTGGCTGGTCGCGAAGTCGTTGGAAGAGCAGGGCGCAAAAGTGATTTACAGCGTCCGCTCCGAAGCGCGCAAAAAATCCCTCGAAACGCTGCTCGCCGGTAAATCCGTTTTCCTCTGCGACGTCGAAAAGGAAGGCGAAGTCACCCGACTGGCCGCCGATCTCACCGCCGCCGGCTGCGCACCGCTTCAGGGTGTGGTGCACTCGATCGCCTTCGCGAACTACCAGGAAGGGTTCAAACCCTTTCACGAAACGAAGCGGGCCGACTTCCTGCAGGCGACGGCGATTTCCGCATTTTCGCTGGTTGAAATTGCCCGCGCCTTGAAGCCGCACCTGGCGAAGAACGCCTCCGTCGTCACGATCGGCATCTCGTCCCTGTTGGTCACGCCGGATAACTACGGCTACATGGGGCCGATCAAGGCCGCGCTCGAATCCTCCGTCCGGTTTCTCGCCAAATCCTTCAGCGCCGACAGCGAGATCCGCTTCAACGTGATCGGATCGGGGCCATTGAAGACAAGCGCCTCGGCGGGAATTCCCGACTACCTCGAGAGCTACCTTTACGCGGAGAAAATGACCTTCCGCAAACGCGCGCTCGAGACGCAGGAAGTCGCCAATGCCGCGCTGTTCCTGCTCAGCGAACGCAGCAGCGGAATCAACGGCACCACGCTCGTCGTCGATGCCGGCCTCGGCAGCAATTACTTCGACCAGGAAATCATCCGGCTCGTGATGAGGCCAGAAAAGCGATGATGCGGTTCGAAAACACCTGCATCGAATCCCTCGCGCTGACGCTGCCGGATGAGATTCTCACCTCGGCCGAAATCGAGGAACGCCTGCGTCCGCTCTATGAACGCCTGAAACTGCCTGTGGGCCGGCTTGAACTGATGACGGGAATCCGTGAGCGCCGGGTCTGGCCGGCCGGAACGCGCGCCTCGGATGCCAGTGCACTGGCCGGGCGAGCAGCCCTGCAGAAATCGGCACTCAGTCCCACGCAAGTCGAACTGTTCATTCACTCGGCAGTGAGCCGCGACATGCTCGAGCCCGCCACGGCATCCTTTGCGCATCGCAAGATCGGGCTGCCGGGGACGGCGCAAATTTTTGATGTCTCGAATGCCTGCCTCGGCTTCCTCAATGCGCTAACCGTGGCGGCCGGCCTGATCGAGTCCGGGCAGATTCGCTGCGCCCTGGTGGTCGCGGGCGAGAATGGCGGCCCGCTGCTCCAGCAAACGTTGCAGACCTTGCTCGCACAGCCGTTGAGTCGAAACGAAATCAAACCGTACTTCGCCAACCTGACGATCGGCTCGGGCGCGGTCGCCGCCGTCGTCTGTCATCGCTCGCTGGTGAAAGGGTGCGCCCACCGCCTCCTCGGCGGAGTGGCGCGGGCCGCCACCCAGCACAGCGAACTTTGCCAGGGCGACACCCACGGCGCGGATTCGCTCGCGATGCAGACCGACTCCGAGCAATTGCTCGTCGCCGGAGTGGAGCTGGCCAAACAAACCTGGGCCGAATTCACCGCGACCAACGGCTGGACGGGGAACAGCTTCGATCGTTTCATCTGCCATCAGGTGGGCAGCATCCATCGGCGGAAGCTGTACGAGACGCTCGGCCTCGACCTCGCGAAGGATTTTTCCACCTTTGAAACCCTGGGCAACACCGGCTCGGTCGCACTGCCGGCCACGCTGGCCACCGCAGTGCAAGCCGGAGCGGTGCGCGAAGGTCAGCGGATTGGCCTCCTCGGCATCGGCAGCGGGCTGAACTGCCTGATGCTGGCCCTGGAGTGGTGACGTCCCGGACCGATTCCTCGCTCATGACGGAAAACACCACGTCCTTGCCGGAATGTCTGCGTGAACTTTACCCGTTCGAGCCGCGTTCGTTCCTCACGGCGAACGGGACGCGGATGAGTTACCTTGATGAAGGTCCGCGCCAGGACGAGGCCGTGCTGCTACTTCACGGTAATCCGACCTGGTCATTTTATTACCGCAACTTGATCCGGACGCTTTCGCCCCGGATCCGTTGCATCGCGCCAGATCATATCGGGATGGGCCTGTCGGAGAAACCGCAGAATTATCCGTACACCCTCGCCACGCGAATCGCGGATATCGCGGCCCTTGTGCAGTCGCTCGGTCTGCGCCGGGTTCACCTCGTGGTGCATGATTGGGGCGGGGCGATCGGTTTCGGCTGGGCCGGGCAAAATCCCGGTTTGGTCGGTCGAATCGTTGTTCTCAACACTGCAGCCTTCCCGGAAAAACGCATTCCCTGGCGAATCGCCCTCTGCAAAATGCCTGTGATTGGCCCATGGATTGTCCGGGGGCTGAATGGTTTCGCGAGGCCGGCTACATGGATGTCCATGCACCGGCGTGCACTCAGCGCGTCGGAGAAGCGCGGTTACCTCTTTCCCTATGACTCCTGGGACAATCGCGTCGCAGTCAACGCGTTTGTCCGCGACATCCCGCTGGACCCGGGCCATCCCAGCTGGGGCAGTTTGCAAGCCACTGCCGAGGGGCTGGAGCATTTCCAGGGACACCCCACGTTGATTGCCTGGGGGCGCCGCGATTTTTGTTTCAACGACTTGTTTCTCGGTCGTTGGTTGCAGCTTTTCCCGAATGCGGAGAAACACCTCCTCGCCGATGCGGGCCATTATGTGCTCGAAGACGCCGCGGACGAAATCATTCCGCCGATCGCGCGTTTTTTGACCGCGGGCTGACGGTGCCGCGAAATCGCCAGCGCGCCAACGTGTTCAGCGGAAGGTGCTGCCCGCGTAAAAATTGCCGGCGAAAGTCCCATCGTGCAGGGACCGTTCGTGTTCCTCCTTCTCCAGAAAAGAATGGATGTCTTCGTCGCACATTCGGGGAAATTGATCGTACGACAAGCCCACCGCATAAAACGGCTCAGGAATCCGTGGACAGATAAATTCATCCACTTCCGTCGAGATTTGTTCGCAGGCCGTCCGCGATCCCACCGGGACCGCCACAGTGATTGAAGTCGGTCCCTGCGCCCGGAGCACCGCGATGGCGGCCCGCATGTTCACGCCCGTGGCCAGTCCGTCATCGACGAGGATGACTGGACGCTGACGAACATCCTCAGCGGGCCGGGGGCCGCGGAACAGTTGCTGCAGTCGCTCAAGCTCCCGCCGTTCCACCTCCACGGCATCCTCGATGTCGGAGATTTCGATGCCGTTTTCCTGCAGAACGTCGCTGTTCAGGACACAGACGTTGCCGGTGGTGATGGCGCCAATCGCAAGCTCCGGCTCGGTGGGCATGGCCAGGCGGCGCACCAGAAAAACATCGAGTGGCGCGCGCAAGGCACAGGCCACTTCGTAGGCAACCGGGACGCCGCCGCGGGGAAGGGCGAGAATGCAAAGCGCTTCCTTCCGAAAATGGTGGCGGAGTTGATCGGCGAGTAATTGTCCCGCGGAACGCCGGTCGCGATAAGGAATGAGCGTCATGCACCAAGCATAATTCCCCAACCCAATTGCCGCCATCAGGGAACACCCGCGCAGGTGGCTGGGCATCCCGCCACGAACCATGAGCCCGCCGGCTAGCGGATTCGGCCGGCCGGGAACGCGTCAGACGAGCGGTAAAGCGCCGTTAAGCTAACTGCCGTTACTTGGCGCCGCCGAAGTGCTGGTTAAATTCGGCCAGACGGGCGTCCAGATAGGTGTTCAGGCCCATCACATCGGCTCCGAGACTGAAGATCTTAAAGCCCTCGGCGGCGAGTTGGGGCAGAGGAGCCACCGGCTGGGCCATGGCGTACTTGCCGTGTTTGACGGCGGCTTGCGCGACCCGCTGACGGGCAGCCACGACCACCGGATGCTCGCGTTGACCGGAGAGCCCGAGACGATGGGAGAAATCGCCCGGGCCGAAGTGGAGGATGTCGAAGCCTTCCACGGCCGCGATTTCGTCCACGTTTTCCAAGGCTTCTGGGGTTTCGATCTGAAGAATGATGAAACGCTCCGTATTTCCATGCTCGAGGTACTGTTTGACCGGAACCCGGCAGAACTTGCCGTCGGAATTTCCACCATCGATCGCGCGCTGGCCGACCGGATAAAACCGGGTGCGGGCCACGATTTCCCGGGCCTCCTCGGCCGTGGTCACGTGGGGAACCATGATTCCCGTGGCGTCCGCTTCGAACGGTTTGACGTACTCACTGTAGGCGCCCTTGGAAACCCGCACGATGGTATCCATGTCATAGAGTTTCGCCGCGCGAATCTGGTGCTCCATATTGAGCCAGTCGTTGGGCACGTGCTCATTGCAAAGCCAGACGACGGGGAAGCCGGCGAGACCGCACGTCTCGACCACGCGCGCATCGGCGAAGTTGAGCTTCATGCAGGGGACGGATTGCCCGGAGCGGAGCAGATTCAACACGCGGCTTTTTCGGAGCACAGGACCGGCGGGGGTAGTTGCCATGGGGGGATAGAAAAGTAGAGGACAGGGCGAAACTAAAAACAAATCCGCACCACTGGTTTAATTCTTAAACCGGAAGGCGGATGCGCCAGGGTAAAAGTCCCAATACAGGGAGGTGGAGGAGCACAGTAGATTCTTGAAATGGCCGCAAAACGGTGTGGGCAACCGCTACTTGGATCGGGACATCCGCTCTCAATCTATATTTAACATAATATCTATTGTGCGATATATAGTTAACTTAACGTGCTGGTCCCCAGCGGCCTGTAAATGGATAGTAGATGAAAATCGGCCTGCCAATCACATCCTTGGCCGGCACGAATCCCCAAAAT
>CAMAPG010000201.1 GCA_945859965.1 Opitutus sp. GAS368
GGGATACCTCGCGCCGTAGCGTGGACAATTCTTTCAACAGAAACTTCCGTTTCGTTCCCTCCTGTGAACATCCAAGTCAACGATCTATCCGACACCCGCAAAACTCTCGTCGTCACGCTCGATAAGGGCGAAGTCGATTCCGAGCACCAAGCCGTGGTGAACGAATTCATCAAGCTCGCCCGCATTCCTGGCTTCCGCCCGGGCAAGGCTCCGGTCGCGATGGTGGCAAAACGTTTCGCCAAGGAAATTAGCGACGAGTTCAAGCAGAAGGTTGTCGCCCGTGCCTACCAGAGCGCACTGGACGATAAAAAACTCGATGTGCTCAACGTCGTGAACGTGGAGGAGGGCGCGATCGAGCCGGGCCTTTCGGCGGCTGTCACCATCACCCTGGATGTCCGCCCGGAGTTCAAACTTCCCGATTACACCGGCTTGCCCACGGAAGTGGAGCCAACGGACGTGAGTGACGCCGAAGTGGACGGCGTGATCGAAGGCCAGCGCGCGGAGCGGGCGGATTTCAAGGTGGCGGAGCGAGCCGCGCAAAAAGGCGATTACGTAAAGCTGGCCTATGAAGGCTCGGTTGACGGCAAGCCCATTGCCGATCTTGCGCCCGACAAGCAGATCTATGGCAAGGTCCCGCAAACGTGGGAGGAGGTCGAGGGTGCCCAGGAAGGCGTGATTCCGGGTCTCGGCCGCCAACTCGCCGGGGTGAAGACCGGAGAGAAAAAGGAAGTCACTATCGCCTTTCCGGCGGAGTTCGCCCCAGTGCCGGCCTTGGCGGGCAAGTCGGCGGTTTACTCCATTGAGATCCAGGAAATCCGGGAACGGGTGTTACCCCCGCTCGATGCGGAGTTTTTCAAGGCGCAGCAGGTCGACGATCTCGAAGGCTTGAAGGCGCAGGCTCGCAACAACCTGAAGCTGCAAAAGGAATACCAGAACCGCTCGGCCCAGCGCCGACAGGTCACCGAGGCGCTCGGAGCGAAGATCGATTTTGCCGTGCCGCAAAGCCTGGTCGACGCTGAGACCCAGGGGGTCCTTCGCCAGTTCATTGAAGAAAACATGCGTCGCGGCGTTCCCCAGGAACAGTTTGAGAAGGACAAAAAAGAGCTCTTTGAAGGCGCCCGCAAATCGGCCACGAGCCGCGTGAAACTCCAGCTTGTTTTGGCCAAGATCGCAGAAGCGGAAAAAATCCAGGTCAGTGAACGGGATATCGATGCTTTCATCTACCGCGAAGCGATGCGGACGAACCAGAAACCAGAGAAGCTGGTGAAGGATCTGACCAAGGACCGCTCGCAGCTCCGCTCCATCCAGCAATCGATCATTTTCGACAAGGCGGTTGATTTCCTCGTTTCCAAGGCTACGGTAAAGACCATTCAATCCAAGCCTGCCCAAACTGAGCCAACTTCGTGAGCTACTACGTTCCCATCGTTCTTGAAAACACCGGCCGCGGCGAGCGGTCGATGGACATTTATTCGCGCCTGCTGAAGGACCGCATCATTTTCCTTGGCACCCCAATCGACGATATGGTCGCCAACCTCGTGATTGCGCAGATGCTGTTCCTCCAGATGGAGGACTCGAAAAAAGACATCCATCTTTACATCAACTCGCCCGGCGGGGTGGTGACAGGTGGGATGGCGATTTATGACACGATGAATTTTCTGCAGTGCGATATCGTGACCTATTGCATTGGCATGGCTGCGAGCATGAGCACCGTTTTGCTGGCCGCAGGCACGAAGGGAAAGCGGTTTGCGCTGCCCAACAGCCGCGTGATGATTCACCAGCCTTCCGGCGGCGCCGGTGGCCAGGCGACTGATATTGCCATCGCCGCAAAGGAAATCATCCGTTGGCGCAAGACGCTGAACGAAGTGATTGCGAAGCATACTGGAAAACCCTCTGAGCAGGTCGAAAAGGATTCCGATCGCGACTATTACATGAGTGCGCACGAAGCGAAGAGCTACGGGATTGTCGACCATGTGGTGGAGTCGACGCGGGAAGCACAAAACCTCGCGGTCCAAACCGCCGCTTGAGCGTCTGTACCTTGTAATCGGTTCGAGCACTCCGCACCCGGCTTTCGCGACGCAAACACCGATTTCCCGCAATGGCCAAATCTTCCCGCATGACTCTCTGCTCGTTCTGCGGAAAATCGCAGGCCGAGGTTAAAAAGATCATCGCGGGCCCGGGCGTCTACATTTGCGATTCCTGTGTCAACGTCTGCAAGACGATCATTGACCGCGAAGTGAAGCAACCGGCCGTCGATGCGAAGCCGGCCATCCGCCTCGTCAAGCCGTCGGAAATCAAGAAGACCCTCGACGACTATGTGATCGGGCAGGACCACGCGAAGAAGGTTCTCTCTGTCGCGGTCTACAACCATTACAAGCGGCTCATGTTCGATGCGGGTCAGTCGACGCGGAATCCGGCGGCGATCACTCCCGAGTTTAACGAAGTTGAGGTCGAAAAAAGCAATATCCTGCTGCTGGGTCCGACCGGTTCGGGTAAGACGTTGCTTGCCCGCACGCTGGCCAAGATTCTCGACGTGCCCTTCGCGATTTCCGATGCCACGACCTTGACCGAGGCGGGGTATGTCGGCGAAGACGTCGAAAACGTGGTGCTGCGCCTGCTACAGGCCGCCAATTACGACGTCAAGAAGGCGGAGTGCGGGATCATTTACATCGACGAGATCGACAAGATTGGACGCAAGACGGAGAATGTTTCGATCACGCGCGATGTCTCGGGTGAAGGCGTGCAGCAAGCCTTGTTGAAAATCCTGGAAGGCACCACCTGCAACGTGCCGCCGCAGGGAGGTCGCAAGCACCCCAATCAGGAATATATCCAGATTAACACGGGGAATATCCTTTTCATCTGTGGCGGAGCGTTCGTCGGGCTCGACGGCATTGTCCAGCGCCGGCTCGGCCAGAAAAATCTCGGTTTCTCGTCGATCCAGGCGCAGCAGGATCAATCACTTGATCCGGAGCGGATGATGAAGGCGATTGCCCCGGAGGATCTCGTTCGCTTTGGCATGATTCCGGAATTTATCGGCCGTCTGCCGATCATCTCCGTCCTCGATCATCTTTCGATCGCGGATCTGGAGAAAGTCCTGCTTAAGACGAAGAATGCGATGGTGAAGCAGTATTCGAAGCTGTTCGCCATGGACGGGGTACGGCTTCGCTTCACGGCGGATGCGGTGAAGGCGATTGCGGCCAAAGCGATCGAGCTCAAGACGGGGGCACGGGCTTTGCGGGCGATCATGGAAAACATCATGCTCGAAGTGATGTATGATCTTCCGCAGCGCGATGACGTGGCCGAAGTGATTATCGATGCCTCAGTCGTTGCCGGCAAACGGCGGCCCACTCTCCGCCGCACGGGCAAGGCTGAAGCCAAGCAGGACGCGGCTTAATCCGGCCAGGCCCGAGAGGCTCAGTCTCCTCACCAATGGGCGTAGTCCCCTTTTTCGAGGCTCTTGCTGAATTCGACGAGAAGTTGCACACAGCGTTCCACGTCCTCGAGATCGACGACTTCGCTCGGCGTGTGCATGTAGCGAAGCGGTACGCTGACCAAGCCCGTGGCCACGCCGCCCCGTCCCATCTGAATCGCGCGCGCATCGGTCCCGGTGGGACGCGGATCAGCTTCAATCTGGTAGGGAATTTTCAGTTTCTTGGCCGCTTTGAGCAACCGATCGAACACCTTGGGATTGATATTGGCGCCCCGGCAGAGAATCGGCCCGCCGCTTAATTTCGTTTCGCCATATTTGCGGTTGTCGCAATCGGGGTGGTCCGTGGCGTGTCCGACATCCACGGCAATGGCGATATGCGGATTGACGGAATAGGCGGAGGTGGTGGCTCCGCGGACGCCGATTTCCTCCTGGGCCGTGGCGACGGAAACGACTTTGGCGCCGAGTTTCTTTTTCTCCTTGGAGAGGCGAATGAGGGTTTCGCCGACGATGTAGGCGCCGACCTTGTTGTCGAAGGCGCGCGCCGTGCCGATGCTGCCGCTAATCAGTTCCAGTTCATGGTCGTAGGTTGCGACATCCCCAATACTGACGCGTTCAAGCACCTCTTTTTTGGAACGCGCTCCGATATCTATCCAGATCTCGTGTTTCTTTGGGACTTTCTTGCGATCCTCTTCGTCCATCAGGTGGATGGCACGCTTACCGGTGACTCCCTTTACCGGCCCGCTGGCGGTTTGGATAATGACGCGACGACCGGAAATCACGCTCAGGTCATGCCCTCCGATGGTGTCGAAATAGATGAAACCATCCTTGTTGATGAAGGTGATGATTAAACCAAGTTCGTCCATGTGTCCGGCCAGCATCAGCACGGGATCCCCGCTGGGATTGAGCGTGGCGAGACGGTTGCCGAGCGCGTCCTGGGCATAGCTGTCGGATGCCGGTTTCACATGCCGGTCAAAAACGGCCTGAGCCTCGCCCTCGTAACCCGAAGGCGAACGAGCGTGCAGCAGTTCCGCAAGGAAAACAGGGACGTGGTAAGTCGACATGCATTAAGACTCGTGCAAACGCGGTGCAGCGCAAAGCGGAAAATGAAAAACAGCCGGATGTGAATTGGCGGTCTGCGCGTCATTTGCCGTAAAAAATCCTTTGCGCCGGCCAAAGTTTGGGAGAACCTCGTGTCCTCCATGACGATTTATCCGGCAATCGACATCAAAGGCGGCCGTTGCGTGCGTCTCACCCAAGGCCGTGCGGACCAGGAAACGGTTTACTCCGAAAATCCAGCCGAGGTGGCCGCGGCCTTCAGGGCCGCCGGCAGCACGTGGGTTCACGTCGTGGATCTGGATGGCGCATTTGCGGGCGAGCCGCAAAACCTCAAGGCGGTGTCTGCGATCGTCGCGCTGGGGATGAAAGTGCAGTTGGGCGGTGGTCTGCGCACGCGAGCCGCAGTCGAACAAGCGTTGAACTCCGGGGTAAGTCGCGTGGTTATCGGAACCCGCGCCGCGGAGAGCGAATCCTTCGTGAGAGAACTGGTGCAGTCTTTTGGGCAGAAGATCGCGGTCGGAATTGACGCCAAAAATGGCCAGGTCGCGGTCAAAGGCTGGGTCGCGACGACCGGAACCGACGCGCTTGAACTGGCGCGGCGAATGGACGCCATGGAGGTGAGCACAATCATCTACACGGACATCGGCACCGATGGCATGCTGACGGGACCCAATTTATCGGCCCAAGCCACGATGCTTTCCACGGTGCAAGCGCGAGTCATTGCCAGCGGCGGAGTGAGCCGGCGGGAAGACGTGCTCGAATTGACAAAGCTGGCGCAGCGTCACGCCAACTTGGACGGCGTAATTGTGGGCAAAGCGCTCTACGAAAAGCGCGTCGAGCTCGACGATTTGCTCCGCCTTGCCGCGCGCTAGGCCGGCGGGAGTGATTCCGGCCGAAGGATGTAATCCCACCCGATGCAATCGGGAGTCGCGAGGGGATTGATGGGGTTGAAGCGATAGCCGAGTGGCTCGAGCAGTCGCTTCGTTTCGGTCACTTCCGTCTCGCTATGAAATCCCATCATGATGATTGGCCGGTGGATTTCCAAAGTGTGTGCAGCACCAGCGAGAGCCTTGTGACCATGGCCTTCGACATCGACCTTGATGAAATCAGGTGGACGGATTTCGCCGGTTTTCACCAGCTCATCCAGTGGCCGTAACTGAACTTCGAACGATGGGATCGCCTCGTTCCAGGTTTCATTCTCATAGGGGAGGTGGGCGCTGGTGGAGGCATCACGATAGAGCATCAACCGTTCGCGGCTCGTGCAGTCGGAAGCGGCAAGTTGGAAGGCATGCACCCACTCGAGCCGATTGCGACGAA
>CAMAPG010000202.1 GCA_945859965.1 Opitutus sp. GAS368
TGTCCGGCTCGCGATCACGAAATCGAACCTTGAGGCTTCGCGCAGTTCCGCCTCGGCGGTGGCCATCCGGCGCGCGATTTCCGCATCATCGTCCTTGCCCCGCTCCCTCATGCGGGCAGCCAGACGCACGTGATCGACCACGATGAAGATCGTCGCCATGTGCCGGCGCAGCAGTTCATTCGTCGCAGCCAGCTGCCGGAAACTTTCCACGCCCTGCACGTCGATGCTGATGACCAGGCTCTGGCCCCGCGCCAGCGGTTCGAGGACGCTTTCCTTCAGCGTGCCGTAACGGCGGTCGCCGTGGACCCAGGCCCATTCGAGAAAGGCGCCGGCGGCGACCTTGGCATCGAACTGCGCGGGAGTCAGAAAATGATAGTGCACGCCATCGATCTCGCCGTCGCGCGGCGCACGGGTCGTGGTCGTGACCACGCGGTGAAATTCCGACACTTCCGCGACCAGACGGTCGCACAACGTGCTTTTGCCCGAACCGGCGGGCCCGGCGATGACCAACAACAGCGGACCGCTCATGGGAGAATGAACTGTGGGGAAAACATCGTCGGTCGCGTCAGTAGGTGAACGCCAGCACGGTCAGCAGCAGGCCATACGCCAGCACCCCGCCGCCCAGCGCCCGGGCCCGGCCGGCCGAACGGAACAGCCATTCATTAAAATCGCGCAGGCGCCATGGTTGCGCGCCCAGCCAGATCGCCAGGCAAATCCCGACGTACACCAGCACTTTTTGAAAATAGACCTGGGGGTGGTTGAAATCCATGTAACCGGCCTGCAACAATGGCGAGGCCGAGAGGAGCATCAACACCGCGAGACCGCGGACCGACAGGAAATCCGGGACGTACCAGAAGGCGAGTGCGGCAATGGTTCCGAAGGCGATGGCCAGCGGCCCGCGAAAATCCCCGAAATCCGCCGGCGAGAGATGCCAGATCACGTAGAGGAACCAGAGCGCGCCGCCGCCGAAAAAAATCCCCGCCGCCGCGTTCGAGCGCGGCACCGACTTGAACATCGCCATGATCCCGGAGTTGTTGGCGAGGAGCGCCGCGCCCAGCAGGACAAGCAGCAGGCCGGGGAGAAGGGTGGCGAGAAGGAGCGACATGTGAATGAAAGGGGGAACGTTACGCGACTTCGGCCACGCCGCTCAACACCAACTCGCCGTACAGCGTGCTCACCGAAGCCCGCTCGATTTTCAGCGGGACCAATGAGCCGATGAGCCGCGGATGCGCATCGAAAATCGCCACCCGGTTACCGCGCGTCCGGCCCGTGAAACGCGCGCCGTTTTTGGCCGGGCCCTCCACGAGCACCTCCTCGACGGTCCCGAGCAAAAGATCGTTCCGCCGCAGCGAATTCTTCTGGAGCAGGTCCAGCAGCAATTGGTTGCGCGCTTCCTTCGCCTCCTCGGACACCTGATCCGGCAGGGTCGCCGCCGGGGTCCCCGTGCGGATGGAGTATTTGAAAATGTAGGCCATGTCGTAGTTCACGGCCTCGAAGAGTTCGCGCGTCTGCTGGAAATCCTCCTCGGTCTCACCCGGAAATCCGACGATGATATCGGTCGAAAAATACATGTCGGAACGGACCGCCCGCAGCGCGTTCACGATTTCCAGGTAACGTTCGCGGGTGTACGGCCGGTTCATCGCGCGGAGGATGCGATTGCTCCCCGACTGCATCGGCAGGTGGACGTACCCGCAGAGCTTGGGCAGCCGGCCATAGGCTTCGACGAGGTCCTGTTTGAACCCGCGCGGATGCGGCGAGGTAAAACGAATGCGCTCGATGCCCGAGATCGCATGCACCCGTTCGAGCAGCTGGACGAAGGGCGAGATCCCGTTCGTGTGTACGTAGTCGCGGCGCCCGTAACTGGTGACGATCTGCCCGAGCAAAGTGATTTCCCTCACGCCGCGTTCCGCGAGCGTCCGGCACTCGGCCACGATTTCGTCCATCGGGCGCGAGCGCTCGTCGCCACGCGTTTTCGGCACGATGCAAAAGGCGCAATCCATGTTGCAGCCCTGCTGGATCGAGACGAATGCCCCCACTTGCGGAGTCGCCTCCGCGTCCGGCTCGAGGTGGTCGCGAATCGTGTTCTGCGAACCGGCCTCCTCGGCGATGTCGACAATGCTGGCTCCCACCGGCACGCCCGCCGCCCGCGCCGCTCGCAGGTTGTCGAGATAGTCGGGGACCTGGTGAAATTTCTGTGTGCCGACGATCAGGTCGACGTCAGGCAGGCGGTCCAAAAGCTCGGCGCCGCGGTTTTGCGCCATGCAGCCGAGGATCCCGAGAATGAAATCCGGGTTCTTCTTTTTGCGGTGCTGGGCGTAGCCGGCCTTGCCGATCGCCTTCTGTTCCGCGGCATCGCGCACGCTGCAGGTGTTGAGCAGCAGGACGTCGCAGTCGTTCTCGTCGCCGACGATCCGGTAACCCCGGGCGCGCAACATCGCCGCGACGGCCTCGCTGTCGCGCTCGTTCATCTGGCATCCGTAGGTTTTGATAAAAACCCGGTTCATCGTGTGGAGGGTTCTAGCTACCGGCTGCGGCGGCAGGGTCAACGCGGATTCCCGGAGAGAGTGTCCAATTTCATGGACCGACCATCTAAATCGTACTCGTGCAGCATCTCGTGATTTTTCAGCAATCGGAAGGTTCACCACAAGGGGACAAAGACACGAAGGTGAATCGCTGAAATCAACCCGCCGGCTCTCTGCCGGGTGCCCAAGGCAGTTTCGACTTTTACCTATTAAGTAAAAGTCAGTTATCAGCCTCATATAATAAAATGGCAGTGGAGCCGTTTCTGCACTGCTGGAAACGGCGCCAAGAAATGCCAGACAGGGGCTGGATCGACTTTTACTTAATAGGTAAAAGTCGAAACCGTCCGCCAATACTCGTTTCTCGAACAGCAATGTGCGTAACAAGAACGAGTACGATCCATGGGATCGGAGCGTGAAATTGGGACTACCTCCCGGAAAATACCCCGTGAACCGGGCTCGCGGAAACGAGTCCTTGTCCCTATCGTGGTGCATCGCATGAAACGCCTTAGGCTCCTGGTTTTGGTCGGACTCGGCGGATTATCCGTGTCGGACGGCGCCGAACCGGCCAAAGCCACGCCGGCCGCCCCACCCCCGGCGGCTGCGACCACGGACGAGCTCTACCAGATCGGGAAGCAATTGTTTGACGAGTACGCGCCCCCGGAGGTGAAGCAGGAATACGAATTTCCCTCGAAGACGGAATGGGATGCATTTGCCCGGCGACTGCAGCAAGCACTGGAAGGCGGGTCGCTTCCGGAACTCGCGGCTTACGAAGACGAAGCGAGAACCGCGCTGCTCGCGCTCCGCGCCTTCCCGGAGTACAGCGATTATGCCAACTGGCTCGCCGAACGCCTCGATTACATCGAAGCCGCGCGGCAACTCGCCCCGGCGCCGATCACGCCCCCGAAAACCGTCCCCTCGACTCCGCCGCCCAAGCCCGCACCCGCGGCCATTCCGTTTTACGACCTCTGGCGCCAGCGCGTGCAAGACCGCCCGGTGCCCACGCAGGCGGCCGCGTTGATGCCAAAGCTGAAAGCCGCCTTTGCGGCGGAGGGCGTGCCGGTGGAACTCATTTGGATCGCGGAAGCGGAATCCGGCTTTGATCCCGGTGTCCGCAGCCCCGCCGGAGCCCGGGGCCTTTTTCAACTCATGCCCTCCACGGCCCGCAATCTCGGCCTGAGCACGTTGTTGCCCGATGAACGCACCGACCCAACAAAATCGGCCCGGGCCGCCGCGCGTTACCTGCGGGAGCTCCACGAAAAATTCGGGACGTGGCCGCTGGCACTCGCGGCTTACAATGCAGGCGAAGGCCGGGTGCGCCGTGCCCTGGCCACCAGCCGCACCCGGGATTTTGCGGGCGTCGCCTCCCTCCTCCCCAGCGAAACCCGGATGTACGTGCCCAAGATCTGTGCGCTGGTTGCCCTGCGCACGGGGATGGCTCCCGATAAAATTCCGCCGCCGCGGCCGGCGCCGGGTTGACCGGCTTCCCCCTTCGCCAAGCCTTCGGTGGACAGGCCGCCTTGTCCTCAATAGGCCCGGCGGACGGAAGATCACCTCCGGGAACGTCCTTGTGCCCGGCGCGGAACGGCTCGCCCTCCGTAGTCTTGGCGAAGGAAGGAGTCCGCGCCCTACCACGCATGCGGTAGGCTGAAATTAGGACACTACCAGATTTTGGGTCGCCAGCCTTCGGCGCAGCGTTTTGCTGGCGGCATGGGATTTTTCGATCGCCTCACCGGAAATAAAAAGTCCACGCCGCCCGCCGCGGCCACACCTCCGTCTGATCCGACTCCCGTCGAACCGTCACGATCCGCGGAACCGGCCCCGGCCTCACCGTCCGCTGGAGGCGTGCGGGCGCGCCTGGCCCAGGCCCGTGAAAAACTGGACGTGAAAGATCTCCCGGGGGCCTTGGCCATTTACGAGGAAGTGCTGGCCGCGTCAGGCGACCGCGCCGATGTGCTGGTCACGATTTCCGGCGACCTCGGTTCAACAGGCAACGTGGCCCAGATCGTCGAACTCGTCGCTCCCCGCTACGATGCCCAGCACCACGGCCCCGCCATCGGGCTGAACCTGTTGCAGGCCTACCTCGCCCAGCGCAATTCGGGTGCGGCCCAGCACGTGCTCGACATTCTTTTTTCGCTGAACCGCCCGGAGCTTGAGGAACGGCTGTATGGTTTCTCCAATGCGATCGCCGACATGATGGCGATACCGGCCGCCGCGCCCACCGCCGAAGGCAATGCGGCCCCGGAGCCGCGCAAAACGTCCCTCGCGAGCATCAGCAAGCCCATCTGGTTTTACGGCCTCGAATCGCTGGCCACGCAGATCCTGCCCTCCAAGCCGAGCCGGCCGCGGCGCATCGCGTTCGCGCAATGCGCCCTGCCGGGCCAAACCGAGGCGGAATCCGCGGCGCAGAAACCGGAGAGCGAGCTGAACCGGCTGAGCCGGGCCCTGCCGCTCTGGCTGGCTGAACCCTTCCACTTCGCCCCACACTACGCCCCGATGGCCGCCATCGGGCTCGTCGAAGACCCCGCACTCGGGAAATATTTCGCCTCGTTCTCCGCCGAGTGGTCCCCTGAAAACCTGCGCCAGCTGGTCGAAACCACCGAGGGCGGCCTGGATTACATTTTCACCGGCGCGCTGCATCAGGCGGCGGGCGACTACGAACTGTTGGTGCGGGTTTTAGAAGTGAAGAAATTCCGGGAGCGGAAGACGTTCACCATTCGATGGAACCCCGCCACGGCTGACGCCGAACTCGCGAAACTGCACGAGCAAGTACGGACCTTCATGGAATGCTCGGCGGCCAGCGAGGGATTGACCTATGTCCCGGCGGCGCGGCCCCGCGCCTGGCTCGACACCCTCGCTGATTCGCTGACGCTTTTCCTCCAGGAAAAAGCCGTGCTCAGTGGCGAATCCGCCAAGGCCCCCGCCGATCCGCTGGCCACCGCCGCGTCCCTCGCCGTCACCAGTGAAATCGCGTCGCTCGCCTACCTCACCCTTCGGACCCGGGCAGCAAAACTCGGCTTGCCGGCGCCGGCCAGCGAGCCCGCATTGTTCGCGTCGCCCTTGGTCGATCAGGCCGGGTCAGCGGTGCAATAAAAAGTCGGGCCGGTCTCTGACCTGCCCTGGTATTTCCGGAAGGGCGGGTCAAAGACCCGCCCTACTTCCGACGCACATTCCTTAGATTTTGAAGCAGATGGCGCACCATTCAATCGTATAACATTCCAATAATTTACAGCGTTAAAAGATGAACTATAAAAAGAAGGA
>CAMAPG010000203.1 GCA_945859965.1 Opitutus sp. GAS368
TTCCGCGAGCAGACCAGAACTACGATAGCCGGGATAGCGATCTTCACGGCGTGCGTTTTTCCCGAAGGCGCGGGCGCCCGTGATCGGTTGGCCGTTGCGATAAAGGGCAAAGTCGCGGATCTCCAGCACGTCGCCCGGCAGTCCAACTAGACGTTTGATGTAGTATTGGTCCCCGTTCTCTTGCGCGATGCCGGGAATGTTTCCCGTGCGAAAAACGAAACCCTGCCCTACCTGCGGTCGCATGAAATGATAACTGAAACGGTCCACGAACAATTGGTCGCCCGTGAGAATATCGAAGGAAATGAAAGGTTTTCCTTTTTCCGCGGTCCGGTCGAGTGTCACCCAGCGATAGCCATTTGCTCCCCGGCGCGAGCGGTCCGACGCTTCGGCCAATTGCGCGGTCGTCATGCCCACCGCTTCCCGGAAGGCCCAATCAAAATCGAAATCCTCCGGCACCTGCAGGTGGACCGGGGTTTCATTGATGTAAAAGGTGTAATCACGGTTCGTGGCCGGAAACACCAGCCAGGAGCGCCCCGGCTTTTTCTCGAAGATTAATTTTCCGCCCTGGCCAGTGGCAGACACGTAAACGGCTACGGTAATCGGACCGGATTCAGGAGCGATAGCTTCCTTATGCTGCGCCCCCAGGACTGCAAAGCGCAGGGCTTGTTTCAGCGGACCTGGAGACTGCTCCGGTTGCCGGTAAACTTCCGGCGTCATGCCGTAATAACTCGGCCACATCGAATTGGTCGGAATCTTGAACGGCTGCACGAAGTACGTGCGGATGCCGAGGATCACTATGGCCGCGACCAGGAAGAATTCGACGTTCTCGATGAGCGCGGTCTTCGGGTAAATTTTACCGCCCACCCGGCGCAGCGTCGCCTCCAGCCGCTCGATCAGGAGCTTCAGCCGCGCGGCGTCGACGCGTTGCTTGTAACCGTCGCGCAGTTCCTGGGTGCGGGCCAGCGCTTCCGTCTTTTCTCCTTCGGTCAGCTGGTCGCGGCGGTAGTGCCACACCTTGTCGGCGAGCTCGAGCCAGTTCTCGGCGTTGGCCCGCATCTTCTTTTCCTGGGAGGCGAAAAATCCGAACACGATGGGCTCCTAGTTGGTTTTTAAGACTTTGATGAAGGCGTCGGAAGGAATCGAGACCCGGCCAAACTGCTTCATCTTCTTTTTGCCCTCTTTCTGTTTGTCGAGCAGTTTGCGTTTCCGGGAGATGTCGCCGCCATAACATTTCGACGTCACGTCCTTGCGCATTTCCTTCACGTTGTCGCGCGCAATGACCTTGCCGCCGATGGCGGCTTGGATCGCCACCTTGAACATCTGGGGCGGGATGATCTCCGCGAGTTTTTCGCAGAGTTCGCGCCCTTTTTGCTCGGCCTTTTCACGGTGCACGATGCTGGCAAACGCATCGATCGGATCGCCGTTGATGAGAATTTCCATCTTCACCAGGTCCGCGGTGCGGTACTCGCCCAGCTCGTAGTCCATCGAGCCATAGCCGTGGGTGATGCTTTTCATCCGGTCGTTGAAATCGACGAGAATTTCGTTGAGCGGCAGCTGGCAGGTCATCATGACGCGCGTCGCGTCCAAGGTATCCGTGTGCTCGACGATGCCGCGCTTCTCCATGATTAGCGCGAGCATGTCCCCCATGGAGGCATTTGGAATATGGATCGCCGCCTTGATGGTCGGCTCCTGGATTTCGATGATCGTGCCGGGATCGGGCATGTTGACCGGGTTGTCGACCTCGACGACATCGCCGCCGTGTTTCACCATCCGGTAGATGACGCTCGGATAGGTGGAAATGATCTCCACATCGTGCTCCCGGCGGATGCGCTCCTGGATGATTTCCATGTGGAGCAAACCGAGGAAACCGCAGCGAAAACCAAAGCCGAGCGCCACGGAACTTTCCGACGAATAGACAAAAGCGGCGTCGTTGAGCCGCAAGCGTCCGAGCGCGGCTTTGAGCTTTTCGTAGTCCGACGTGTCGACCGGATACAGCCCGCAAAACACCATCGGCCGTACTTCCTTGTAACCGGGCAACATCTCTGTGGCCGGCTTGTTCGCGAGCGTGATGGTGTCGCCCGTTTTGATGTCCGCGGGGTCCTTGATGCTGGAAACCACGTAACCGACATCGCCGGCCCCGAGTTCGTCCACCTTCAGCATCTTTGGCGTAAACACGCCGACTTCCTTCACTTCCGCGCGCTGGCCGGTGCTCATCAGCATCATCATGTCGCCGGCCCGGATCGCCCCGGAAAAAACACGGGCATACGCGATCACGCCGCGATAGGAATCATACAGAGAATCGAAAACGAGCGCGCGGGTCTGCGGATGATCGGCCCAGCGCGGCGGCGGGACACGCGCCACGACCGCCTCGAGAATATCCTCGATGCCAATGCCCGATTTGCCACTGGCCAGAATTGCCTCCTCGGACGGGATCGTGAGAATATCCTCCAGCTGGCGAAGACAGAGCTCGAGATTCGCGCTGGGCAAATCGATCTTGTTGATCACCGGGATGATTTTGAGCTTCTGCCCGAAGGCGAGGTGCGCATTGGCGACAGTCTGGGCCTCCACACCTTGCGCGGCATCGATCAGCAAAACCGCGCCTTCACAGGCAGCGAGACTCCGGGAAACCTCGTAGGAAAAATCCACGTGGCCCGGCGTGTCCATCAGGTTGAGTTTGTAGACTTTCCCGTCCTTCGCGGGATATGTCATGGTCACGGGATGAGACTTGATCGTAATGCCCCGTTCCTTCTCCAGATCCATCGAATCCAGATGCTGGGCGGTCATCGTCCGCATCGACACGGTATTCGTGTACTCGAGCAGCCGGTCAGACAGGGTCGTCTTGCCGTGGTCGACATGGGCGATGATACAAAAATTTCGGGTAAGCGGAACAACGTGCATTGCGGAGGCGGATCAGACCGCGAGATCGGTGAACTCAGAGAAACTTTTGACGACCCAGGCCTTGTCGGTGCGCCGGGCCAGGCCTGCGAGTACTCCGCCCGGCCCCAACTCCCAGAACTCCGTGGCACCCGCCGCCACCGCGCTGCGCATGCAATCCTCCCAGAGCACGGATGACACGACCTGTTTGGCGAGTGCCGACTTGATCGCCGCCGGATCGCTGACGGCCTGTCCGGTCGTATTGGTGAACACGGCAAAACGCGGCGCAGAAAACGGGATCGCAGCCAGAAAATCGGCGAAGGCCGCGCGGGCCGGTTCCATCAGCCGGCTGTGATAAGCGCCGGCGACATTCAGCAAAATGACCTTCTTGACACCCTTGGCCTTGGCGGAGCCCACGGCGGCTTCAACCTTGGATTTTTCCCCGGAGACGATGATCTGCCCGGGAGCGTTGAAATTGGCGGCCTCAATGTCGAATTCGCGGCAGAGTTCGTAAACCTTCGCGCGTTCCTCGCCCATGATCGCGGCCATGCCGCCCACCGTCTGTTCACACGCGAGCTGCATCAGCCGCCCGCGTTCCGCCACAACGCGTAGTCCGGTCGCGAAATCGAAAACGCCGGCCGCGGCATAGGCAGTGATCTCCCCGAGACTCAAGCCGAGGGCAAACTGGGGTTCGCCCGTCGGAACCTTGCCCTGTTCCCGCAAGGCCGCCAGCAAGGCGAGGCCATGAACAAACAAAGCGGGCTGGCAGACTTTCGTCTGGGTCAATTCAGCCTCGGGCCCTTCGAAGCTGATTTTCGTCAAATCCCAGCCCAAAACCCGGTTGGCTTCCTCATACAGTGCCCGGGCCGCCGGGGAGGACGCGTGCAACAATTGGCCCATGCCGACCTTTTGGGCTCCTTGTCCTGCAAATAAGAGTGCCAGTGCCATGATTGAAACCGACTAGAAAATCGCCCGGCGCAGCGAAATCCAAGCCCTAAAAGCGTTTCAGCTGGGGAAAGTACTTCGCATCGTCCGACCGCTTCAATTTTTCCAGCACGAAAGGCGCAATCCGGTCGACCGGAGCCACCGGTTCGTAATTCGAGACTGGCGGAGCACTGGGGGCCGACGCGGCGGCGACGGTTGGAGGAGAAAGACTTAATTCCCGGATGACCGAAGGCGTCTCCGTCATCGAGCGCAGCGTGGACTGCAAATAGGGATTCTCCCGGACCGCAACGGTCGGACCCGGTGACGAATTCACCGGCGCCGCGCCCGCCGAACGATCAAAGCGTTGTAACATTCCGTCCGGATCGGAAGCAGCTCCAAGTCCGGAGGAAACGGGCGAGGCACTCACCGGGCCGGACGACCCGTTCGGGCCCGGCGATTTCTGCAATAGCTCATAATCGCGCGGCGTCATCCACGAAGCCATGAACCCGGCCAGGGGATTGATCACTTCCTCCTTCGGCGCTTTCGCCTTGCGTGATTCGGTGGTCGCGGGTTGCCGAACGTCCGAATTCCGCCGGCCGGACAATGCATCCACGTCCAGCCGGGTATTCTGATCACCGCTGAGCGTTCCCGAGGTGAGTCGCGGTTCACCGGTTTTGATCTCTTCGCTCCCACGGGGTTTCCGCGAGTCCTTCTCGGTGCTGGCGTTTTTTTCCATTGCGTCGATCAGCCAGTTCGCGGATCTGGCCGCCTTCGCCTTGGCCTTGAGTTCATCGCGGGCCTTTTTCGACATCAACGAATCCTGAGGACGGAAAGTATCCTCCAGAGCATCCAATTTCGGGACCGTAACGTTGCGGGCACGCAGGTCGCTGCGCTCGGCCTTCAGGGCTTCGAGTTCGCGCCGACTGGCGGCGATACTATCGCCATCCGTCTTCTTCGCCTCTTCCGCCCCACGGGCCACGAGCGCGATGAGCAAGCCGACCAGAATGAAACGCGCGCGGGTCATACCGGATGAGTCGGCTCGGCCTACGACTTCATGAAGATGCCCTTGAGATTCATCTCCAGGGCCTGCGGGTTCGGTGAAAACTTGAGGCCATCCGCCTTGCCGATCTTGCCCGCCTTGATGAGGCGGTAGATGTCCTTGTTGAACGAGAAGCTGTTGGAGTCGCCGCTCCCCTCCATGATCCCCTGAAGCTTTTCGTTCTGCCCTTCCAGAATCAGGTTCTTCACCACGGTGTCGGCATTGAGCACTTCGTTCACCGGCACGCGACTGTTGCCCTCGATGGTTGGAATGAGTTTCTGGCAAATGAACCCGCGAATCGATCCGGCAATCTGGCGCCGGGCTTGGGTGATTTGCTCAGGTGGGAAGAATTCGAACAGGCGCGTCAGAGCCTGCGCCACGGTGGCGGCGTGCATCGTGGAAAACACCAGGTGCCCGGTTTCCGCGGCGCTGATCGCGGTCTCAAACGTTTCCTTGTCGCGCATTTCGCCGATCAGGATGATGTCGGGATTCTGCCGGAGCACCGACTTGATCGCGAGTTCGAAGCTGGGCACATCGAGTCCGATTTCACGCTGTTGAAAAAGGGATTTGTCGTCCTGGAACGTGTACTCGATCGGATCCTCGATCGTCACGATATGCTTGTCCATGGTCTGGTTGATCCAGTTAAGCATGGCCGCCATCGTGGAGCTTTTGCCTGAACCGGTCGCCCCGCAGATCAGGAGAATGCCATCCTTGGCTTGCGCCAATTTGAGCAGCGGCTCCGGAGTCAGGCCGAGTTCTTCAAAGGTGGGCACCCGGCTTTTGATATGGCGCATGACGATGCTGACCAAGCCCCGCTGGTGGAAGGCGTTGACGCGAAAGCGCCCCACTCCTTCGGTCGCATAGGCGAAATCCACCTGCCCTTCGTCGTCCCATTTCGATTTAAAGACTTTCGGCACATG
>CAMAPG010000204.1 GCA_945859965.1 Opitutus sp. GAS368
TCAGCGCTGGCGCTCTCCTCGTTCATCCGGGCCCTCGGTTCGGCGAATGAGCACCCCATCATCTGCGACATCACGCCCCCGGCCTTTCGCTCCACCGCCATCGGAGTGCTGAATTTGTGCGGGGCTGCGGCCGGGGGCGTTGGGGTGCTGTTGACCGGCATCCTGAAAAAAGATCTCGGGCTGGGCGCGATTTTCGGCTTTTCCGCTTTTCTCTATTTCTTCGCCGCCCTGCTCCTTATTTTTTCCTTCTTTTTCTTCGTTCCCCGGGATATCGCCCGCGCCCAGGAGTACGAAAGTTCGCACAGTTGATCCCTCTGGCTCGACGCCAAGATCCTGGTTCAGATTCGGCTCCGGAACGCCGAAGATAGACTTCGTTCCTTTGTGCCTTTGTGGTTCAACCGGATCTAGACCCTCCGGAATTTTTAACCACAAAGGCACAAAGGGACGAAGAGCGATCCCTGCCCGATCCGGGGTGAGGTTTCAGGCACCCCATCAACGAATGCTTCGTGGTGCTAGATGATTTCCGAGCCGGCGGTCATCGACCGCCGCGACATTTTTTTAAACTGCCTCCCGGTAGAGCTTCACCAGTGCGGCCGCCGTCTGCCGGATGCGTTCGCGAAGTTCCGGAGGGGCGGTCACTTCGGCGGCCGCGCCCCAGCCCAGGATCCATTGCTCCACCTCCATGAGGGCGCCGAGGCGAAGCCGCAGTTCCAGGGCGCCGCCGGGCAGCTCGCGAATTTCCTGCGACTCGTGCCATTCGCGTTCGCGCACGCGCTCGGCCACGGATGGGGCGAACCGGATCGCCACGCGGTAATCCCCCGTGCCGCCGAGCACGCCGAGGGCGTTCGCAAAAAATTTCTCGGGCGAAAAGTCGGCCGGCCGGACGAAGGTTTCCTTCGCCACCGCCACGTCGGCAATGCGCGGGAGCGCAAAGGTGCGCAGCGCCTTTCGCTCCCGGTCGAACGCAATCAGGTACCAGGAATTTTCCCGGTTCGCCAAATGGTAGGGATGCACGGAGCGCCGGATCTTTTTCCCTTCCCCCGGCTTGCGGTAATCGAAGGCCACCTCTTCCTGCCGCAGCACGGCGCGGCTGAGCGCGTTGAAGACCGTGAGGTCGGTCTTGCCGAGGCCGATGTTCTTGAACGAGACGGCCCGCAATTCGTCCGCCGGCGAAAACGAAATCCGGTCGCGCAGCCCGCCCGCCAGTTTCTCGAACGCGATCTCGAGCTGCCGGTGAAAAGGCGTGCCGCGGTATTGCTGCAAGGCGCGCTGCGCCACCAGCAGGGCGAGCAATTCGCCTTCCGTCACGTGCACGGTGGGAAAGGCATTCACCGGATGCGTGTAGCGATACGCCTGGATGCGCGCGTCGAATTCGATCGGCAGGTCCAGCCGGTCGCGCATGAAGGCGATGTCGCGCACCACGGTCTTGCGCGAAACCTCAAGCGCCTTCACCAGCGTGGTGCAGTTGACGAGCGCGCCGCGCCGCAGCTCGTCGTGGATCCGCAGCATGCGTTCGAGGGGAGGGCGGGAAAGTTGGGTCCGGGGAACCATTTTGGGTTTAAAGCAGTTTTGTAGCAGTGACTCCTTTGCATGTCATCGCGAACTTCGCGAAGCGAACCGTGGCGATCCAGCTGGATTGCTTCGTCGCCTACGGCTCCTCGCAATGACAAAGGAGGCACTACAAGTTTTTTTAGGCTGGGCCAAGCAATGTCCCACCCCCTGCGCTAAGATGGGCCCATGAAATCGACCTCCCGCCTCAAAAAATGCTTCGTCCCCCTCGCCCTGACGTGGAATCACGCCGGGATCTCCTATCGGGTAACCCATTGGCCCGACGCACAGTTTGAACGGCTCTACGGCGACGAGTGGCTTGTCACCTCGCCGACCGAAGAAGTCATGGCGACCGCGGCGCAAGTGCTGGGCGCGCGGGAATGGGCGCCTTATCTCGAATTTGTGCCGGCGGATGTGCGGGCGTTCCTGGAACGGTTTTCCTTCATGCGGATGGAAGCGCTGCAAGTGGCGGCCCGCTGTCCCGCGCTCCTCGAGACCCTGGCGGAGACGCCGGCGCTGACGTCCTTTGTCGCGTCGCACGTTGGATTGCGCGGCACGTCCGCCCCCTGCTGGGGCGAAATCAACGCGGTGTACGAACGCAGCGGAATTTTCGGCGTGCTGGAATGGCTCGGCCTGGCGGCATCGCGGCAAACCCTCGCGATCCTGCGCAACGTGGCGGAGCCCGACCTGCCGAAGCGGTTTCTGGAGCCGTTGCGCTCGCTGCTCTGGGAGCCGCATGCGATCTTCGCGCTGCAGCGCCTGCCCATCCTCACCGACCGGCAACTGGCCCGTACCTGCAACGCCCTCGCGGCGTAAGCCCGGGACTATTTCCCTGCGGTCTCGGCAGCCGGCTTCGCCAGGAAGGCGGCATATTTTTCGATCACCTCCGGGCGCACCACGAGCTTCCACGCCGCGCCTTCCTGACGAAGGCGGAATAAGCTGAGGTGCGTTTTCCCGGTCGGCTCGGACAACTCAGTGGCCAGGAGCACGCTCCCGTCCTGTTTTGTCTTGAGATCGATGATCCGCGCGAGGCCCAACGGGACGTTTTTGGCGGAGAGGGAGGCGATCAACCGGTCTGGTGAACCGTAGCGCGCTTGGTCCGCGGCCGGCAATTTTTGGAAAAGAATCGCGGCTTGGACGCTTGCCTCAGGCTCGAATAAGAAATGGCGAACCATCATAGCGATGTCCCCTGCGGCTGCCGCCCAGAGGACTGTTTCCAGGCTCGCGGTGGGGCTAGCACTACCGGCGTTGGTCCAGAGGCGAACGGGAAGCGTCTCGTTCAAGATGGTCCGGCCGGATATGGCCGGACCATCTTCCGGAGGGACGGGGCTGGCCGCTGGGTGGGATTCCTCCGCCTGCCTTCGCAACATTTCAATTTCACCGCGCAGCCGGGCGATCGCAGCATGATCACTGCGCAACCGGTCTCTTGCATTTTCCGAAATTTGCAGGCGAAGAAGCTTTTGGTGTTCGGCCTGCACGCGCAGCCAGGTTCCGCGCTGACTGCGCAATTCCGCGAGCTGTGCCCGCAGGCTCAGGATCGTCCGCCATTGCGCGAGCGCGACGGTCATCACCCACGACCATTTTTTGCGAACCGTGCTCAGAACCACTCCGAGAGGTTTCGCTGGCGGTTTGAGCCTTCGGCAACGGTGAAACCAATGGGCACGAGCATGCGCGTATTCACGTTCTTCCCGCCCTTCTGGCCCGGCTGAAACTCCCATTGGCTCACCGCTTTGATGGCGGCGCCGGCAAAATCAGGATGGGTGGATTTGACCGCTTTGACATCGTACACCCGGCCTTCGGCGTCGACGATGAAGGAAAGCAGAGCGCTTCCGGGTGTTCCGCTGCGGCACATTTCGAAGGGATAGATGGGGCGCGGCTGGGAGGTGGCTTTCGGCTTTTGGTCCACTTCCTCGACCGGAAAAACCGGGCTGCTCAATCCCGCGTCAGTGGCGTTGGCCGCCGCGAGACGCGCCCGCGCCTGGGAATGGGCGAGCAGGGCTGCGGCTTCCTCCTTTAAACGGGCCAGCTCGGTGTCGTCCTGGCGCAACGCGTCGGCCTCGGCGGCGTTTTTGGCCAGGCGCTGGTTTTTTGCGGCCGTCAATTCGATGGCCGGTTGTTCGCGTTGCAGCGCGCTGGGTTTGGCGCGCAGCCCGGCTTGGGTTTGGTTTTGAACCGCGTAACTGCCGGCGCCGGTGACAAGCACCGCGCTGGCGCAGACGAACTGGAGTTTGGGCATGCTCATAAAGGCAAAAATCGAGGTGGTGGCACCGCTCGAGGCGGAGGCGCAATTTGTCGAGGGCGCGGTCCACGCGCATGCGCGCGGCGTTTTCGCTGAGCTGCAGTTTTGCGCCGACGTCGGCAAATTCCCGGCCTTGGAAAAACGCAGCAACACCGCCTCGCGGTCCGGTGCATTCAGCTCGGCCAGTACTTCGTCGATCACGCCGCGGGCGCGTTGCCAGTCCAGGGCGGGAACAGAATCGTCGGGGGAATTTTCCTGCATAAGCTGGGCCTGCTGTTCCCGCGCCTGGCGGCGGCGTTCGCTGCGCACGGCCTTGGACGCCGCGTATCGCGTGCTGGTGAACAGCCATCCAGCCAGCACCTGGTGCCGGGCCAGTACAGCGGCTTTGCGGGCCAGATCGGTGAAGACCAGCTGCGTGACATCCTCCGCCTTCCCTGCGTCCCTGCATGGGAAAATATCCCGCCAGCCCCCGAAAGGTCTCACGCAGGGTTGCGGAGAACGCCGAGGGAAGAAACGTCGTTCAGGGAGCCGGGGACAGTGGCGGGGCGCGTTACCGGGAAAATTCGGTGAGCTTGGCGACCGCCACTTCCGCGGCCGCATCGCCCGCCGGGCTCCGATAGGGCGGCCGGCCGGCGACGTAGCGGAAGTAGCCGGACATGTATTCGCGATCATCCACGGCTGACGCATCCGGGATGTAGCCGTAGGTCCGCTCGGCGGTGGAGTCGCCGGTGTAGCCGCTGGTGAACACGCACGGCAGCGGAGCCTCGCGCTTGATCTTCAGGCCCGTGCGGACGAAAGGCTCGAAAGGCAGGCCGACGAAGCCGACGTCCCCGATCCTCGCCACCACGATGTCCATCTCCAGGAACTTTGGAACCTCCGCGGCCTTGCCGGCGCGGTGCTGGTCCAGGGCCCACACGTACCACGGGCGCACGCTTTCGACCAGCTGGGCGCGATAGGGCGGGGTAAGGGTTGCGTGGAAATTCAGTCCGACACATTCCAGCGTGTCCTGATCGCCCGCCCGCCCGCGCCGGATGAAGTCGTCGATGGACGCGAGATCGCGCTCCAGGCTGGCGGCGACCGGCAGGTCGGCATGGGGGATCCGCACCTTTTCCCGGGACCACTGCAGGCCGGGGCGCTTTGAGCGGTGGAGCGCCCCGACCGCGGCGATGTAGGATTCGCCGAGGTAGCGTCCGAGCTCGATCCCCTGCTGGATGGTGCCGGTGAGCATGTACTTCGAGTTCACATCCCCCGCGCAGCCTTGGAGGAAGCCCACCGGGATCCCTCCCAAGTGCCCGGACAGGATTTCACAGGCCACCTGTGACCACTGTCCGAAGGAGACCATGACCTCGGGGTTGAAGCCGGTCACGGGATGGCCGGTGAAGAAGGCCAGGGCGGCGACGGGCCGGCCCGATTCGCCGCGCAGCAACATGACCTTGGCGTCGGGATCGATCACCCCGGTGTAGTCCGGCCCGTGCTGTTGCCGCTCCTCCTCGGTGCGGATCAGGTAGCTCCGCCCATCGGGGCGACGCCCGCGCCGGTTGTAGGTCACGCGTTTCTCCTCGGCCACGCCCCATTCGACGCTTACGGGGACGAGCTCCTTGTCCAGCCCCCGCGCGGCCTGCCCAAGGGCCTGCAGGAACGCGCGCGCCGGTTCGTTCGCCGACTCTGCAGGTGGGTCCTCGTCCCGGCCCCAGGCAAGGGGCGCGGAGACGGCGACGGCGGGCATCGTGTGGTTGTGGGATCCGGCGAGGACGACCTCGGTGGGGGCGAGGGCCAGTTCCTTCACCACCACCCGCCGGCAGGCGACGCCGAAGGAGCCTGTGTCACCGCGGGCGGCACCTTGGATGTTGTCGAGCGAGGACGTGACGAAGCACAGGCGGGTGGAGCCGTATTCGAACAGCACGACGGTGCCCTTCAGGTCACCGATAACCTCCCGGATGCCTTGCGGATCGTTGAACTT
>CAMAPG010000205.1 GCA_945859965.1 Opitutus sp. GAS368
ATCACCGCCCGGAATGACTACCGTCTCGCGATCGAGTCGCTTCGTCAGGCTCTGGGCTTCACGACGAACTCCGAGGAAAATGTGCGCAAGGTTCCGGAATTTATCGGTACGCTGGACGTGACGCCCATCAGCTACGACCTGCAGTCGGCCTTTTTCTCCGCTCATAATAACCGTCCCGACCTGCAGCGTCTCGCGAAGCTGGTCTCGGCCCGTGAGCAGCTGATCACCACGGCGCGTTCCAATTATTATCCCGATCTGGCGCTCGTCGGCGGTTGGGAATCGCGCAAAGGTGCCAGCAACCGTTTTGGCGACTCGCGCGATGGCGTTTTTCTCGGCCTTCAGTCGCAATGGGCCATCTTTGACGGCCGGGCCACGGCTGGCCGGGTGGTTCAGGCCAAATCGGCGCTCTCGCAAACGAAGCTCCTCTTTACCGAAGCCCAGCTCGCGGTGGAAGTCGAAGTGCGCCGGGCCCACTCCTCCTTCCAGCAGGCGACGGAACTCGTCGAGGCTTCGCGCAAGGTTGTAACGCAGGCCGAGGAGTCGGTCCGCCTGGCTACCGCCCGCTACGAAGCGGGAACGGCCACCCAACTGGATGTCCTGCAGGCTCAGGTGGATCTGACCACCGCTCGCAACAATCAGCTCCAAGCCTACTATGGTTATAATGTCGCGGTGGCCAGTCTCCGTAAGGCGATGGGCCTGACCGACGATTTGGTCGCGCAGTAGTTCTTGCGCCGGCGGGAGGATCCGCCGCGTGGGAAAATGTCGCCCGTGAGGTCGTAACCAAGCGGGCAATTGGTTGTCTTCCTCTTGCCCATGAAATTCTTCCGTTTTTTGCTTCTTGGCGTCGGGGCCGTGGTGGTCCTGCTCCTGCTGGTCGTGGGTTTGGTGTTGAACTCAGATTTTCAAACCTGGGCTGCGCGCAAGGCGTTGGCCGCGCATCCGGAGTTCAAAAGCAGCGTGGGCCGGCTGGAAGTCGGGCTTAACCATGTGCATCTCGAGCAGGTTTACTCCGTCCGTGAAGGAGTGGTGCTGACCTTGCCGATGGCTGATGTGGATCTGCCGCTCCTGGCGGCCGCGCGTCAGAATATCGAAATCAAAAAATTGGTGGCGAAAGGGTGGACGCTCGATTTGACGAAGGCGTCGCCAAAAACCGTGGCCGGGATTTTGGAGGGCTTGCGCGCGAGCGAGCCTGCGGTCCGGGGACCGAGCTTCTCGATTCTTTCCTCGGCCTATGCGGCCGATCCGCGCCCGAAGCCGGCGTTTGCCGGCATCTTCGATCAGTTGAAATTGCCGATCGACCTGTCGGTTGACGCCATCGAATTGGAAGGCGAAATCATTTTCCCCGGAGCCGCTGGCCAGCCACCGGGCCGCGCCAAAGTGGTGCTGACGGGCGGACAGCTGGGCGCAAAACGCGAAGGGAAATTCAATTTTACCGCCCAAACCACGCTGGCCGAAACGGCGCCGGTCAGTGCCCTCAATGCCAGCGGCACCCTGACCGCCGTCATGGATACGCCGCGCACGTTTGTTCGCATTGGGGCGGTGATCGATGCCGAGGCGCGGGGGGCGCAGTTTCCCAACGGGACCAAACTGGCTTTAAAACTGGATGCGGATCGGACGACGACGGGGGAGAATTATCAGCTTAACGCGGAGACGCCGCGTCGTCGCGTCGTCGCGCTGGCCGCCAATTTTCCGGCGGCGTCGGCCGGTGAACGGCAATTGAAAGGAACCTGGACGCTCGATGTGAGCGACGGGGACATCGCGCCTTTTGCCTTGGGCCGCCCGTTGTCGGTGTTTACCGCGAAAGGCACGGGGAAGTTTGAGTCAGACGTCACGCTGACCTTTTTTTCCGGCAGTGGCCGCCTCGATGCCACGGCGGACAAACTGGGCCAGCTCCGTCCCGAACTGGCCGCGATCGGCGCGGTGCAATTGCTGGCGGATTTTGACTTGCACCAGGATGGCAAGGCCGTGCGTGTGACCAGCCTGGCCATTGAATTGGCCGGCAGCCGTCCCGTGATCGCCCTGCGGTCGTTGCAGGAATTTGAATTCAATCCCAAGACGGGCGAATTGAAGGTCGCGGATCCCTCCAAGGATCTGGTGGCCCTCGATCTTAAAGGGGTGCCGCTCGCGTGGTTCCAGGCCTTCGTCAAGGATCTCACGGTGACAGGTGAGGACGTGCAAGGGGCATGGATCGTGGGCGCCCGGGGCGGCGGGTTTGCGTTTCGTTCCACGGCGCCTTTGACGGTCAACGCTCTTTCCGTGGCCAAAAAAGGACAGTCTATGCTGAGCGCGGTGAATGTCTCGCTGCGTCTTTCGGCGGACTACACTCCTCAAGGATGGCAGGCTGAGCTGGCGGAAATGTCGGCCCAGAGCGGTGGCGTCTCACTGCTCGTGCTCGATGCGAAGGCCGGGCAACTTGCGGGCAAGGATCAGCCGATCAAGGCCACCGGACATTGGACCGCCAATCTTCCGGCCCTCCTGGCCCAGCCGGCTGCGGGTCTGACGGGGCTGATCCGCGGCCAGGCCGCCGGCGAGTTTGCGGCGAGTTTTGGCTCGAAGCAGGAAATCCAGGCGAAGCTGGCCATCACCGGGTTGACCGCTGATCCCAAGCTGACCGCGGAAACGCTGCCGACCATCCAGGCCGACGTGCGCGCGGATATCGACAGTGCCGGAAAAATCACCGTGAACGCGCCCGTTCTGATCGAGCGCGCCGGCCGGAAATCCGATCTCACGCTCGCGGGCACGCTGACCTCGAACACGGCGGGAATGACGATCGATGCGCGCGTGACCAGCGTCTTTCTGGCGACCGACGATGCCCAGGTGCTGGCCCTGCCATTCGCGGGCAAAAATGGGGTCGCGGCCAAAACGAATCAACCCGCCGGACGCGATGAACGTCCGGTGTGGAGCGGATTCAACGGACAAGTGGCCTTGGCGCTGAAAAAGGTCACCCATCAGCAAAAATTCGAAGTCACCGACCTGAATGGCGTTCTACGGATTGAGGCCGGGAGTTTCAAACTGGACGGCATCAGCGCCGGGCTGGGCGAGGGCAGCGGCTTGAAATTGAACGGGGAGATTACGTTCGAAGCGTCGCGCAAGGAGCCTTATGCGCTTTCCGCTGATTTTGGGCTCAGCAATTTTGATCCGGCGCCGTTGCTTCGGGCGCTCGATCCTGGCAAACCCGCGACCATTGAGGGGCGCTTTGACGCAACCAGCCGGCTGACGGGGACCGGAATCAATCTGGCGCAGGTGGTGGAACGCACACGGGGCGAATTTCAACTGAGCAGCAAGGCCGGCATTTTTCGGGCGTTGCGCGCAGACCTTTCGGACAAACTCCAAAAAACGCAAACGGCGGTAGCTGCCCTGGGCGGATTATTGGGTGCAGTGACGAAAAAGGAGAGTATCTCCGATTTTGCGAACAAGACCCAGATTGTGTCGGACATCGCCGCCGCGCTGGCCGAGATCCCTTTTGACCAGCTCAATGTCGTGGTCGCGCGCGACGCGACGCTGAATTTCATCCTGCGGGACTTTACCCTGATCTCGCCCGAAGTGCGCTTGAAAGGCACCGGGGAAATCCGGGCCGAGGACAAGAAGCCGATCCTGGCTCAGCCCTTGGACCTGCGGTTGCAACTCGCGGCGCGCGGCCGGCTCGCTGATCTGATGACCCGGGCCAGTTTGGTCGATGGCCGGCAGGATAACCTCGGCTACGTGGGTTTTTCCGTTCCGATCCATTTGGCCGGCTCGCTGGAAAGCCCGGACACGAGCGAACTGAAAAACGCCCTCCTGAAGGCGGCAGGCGGTTCGCTGCTGAATAATCTGCTGGGGAAATAGCGGCGAAAGAGTCTGTGGCCAAAATTATTCACTCAAAGGTGAGACGCGACCTCCGGGTGCGTTGGTTGACTTGAGATGCCTAACGCGCCCGGAGGTCGCGTTCCACCTCGCCAAAAAAAGGGGCCTATGCCGTCTGGCAAGAGGCCCCGGTGCTGACCGACCTGAGATCAAATCAGGGCACTTCGTAGACTTCGATCAGGCTGATGCCGGTCGTTCCGCCTACGCCGTAGACTTGAACCGTATAGACTCCGGGATCGAGATTGACGAGTACCGCGGAGTCTTTGCTGCCTTCGGCAAAAGCCAGGGCACCGGTGGCCTGGGTGGCGGTCCGGATGTCGGCGACATTGGCGTTGGAGTTCCAATTGTCATTGGTGTAGATCTGCTGGCCGGAGGAGTTGAAAACGAACAGGCTGGGATCGGCGAGTGCGTTGGTCAGGCCAACGGTTGCCATGGTGGGACCGATTCCGCGAATCAACAGGGACTTGGGCCGCGCTCCATTCACAATCAGGCCGAGAATATGAGCGTCGTTGCCCGTGCCGGTTTGCGCCCGGCTGGAAATGTTGAGCAAGCGGCCGGGCAGGGTGAGACGATAGACCAGGATCATGCTGTCATTTTCCACGCCCGAGACGTCGGCATAGGCGCCGCCATCTTGGAAGCCTTGCTGGGTCATGAAGTCATTGTCGTTGCCGACAAAGAGAAACCAATCGTTGGGTGCGGCTGGATCGAGCGCGGGAACGAGGGTCAGCGCTTCCCATTTTTAGGAAAGATTATTGGCGTCGTCGCTTGGGCCGTTGTGCAGGCCGAATTTCGACAGCTGGGTGGAGTCGTTCAGGTCGATCAAGACGGAGCGGCTCGCAGGTTTGATGCTGGCGTCAAGCACGCCCGCGGGCGCGATGGGGGTGGCAGCCGAATCGAAGGCGGTGTTGGCGATATTGGTCGCGCCCGTGATGTCGTAGAGGCAAATGGTGCGATAGATCGACTGGGGTGTGGCATATCCCCGGCCGAAGCCGCTGTCGCGGGTGATAACCAGGAACTGAGTATTGTTGAGGGCGAGCAACTCGCTTTGGGCGGCTACCCGGGTGGATCCGCTCTGCACGTAGGTGGGCAATTGAAAGACATATTCGCCTTTCAGGACCGGAGTGGCACCCGTGAGATCATAGGCGAGCATCCGGGTATTGTTACGGGTCGCTGCGGTGCCGCCGGTGCCGCCATCCTGCCGCGTGGCGGATTGGAGCAGGGCAAACAGCGTGCGACCGTCAGGTGAAAGACAGAGTCCTTCCAAGCCCTGGTTGTTTTGCCGACCGACGGTGGGATTGGCAGGAGAGGGTGTGGGTTGGCCAACCCCGGGATTGTTGGAAGCGAACGAATCGGCGCCGTTACGTTTTGGCACGATCGCCTCGGGTGGACGGATGGCGGAGAGCAGTTTTCCGTCAGTGCTGAATTTGAAGATATAGGGGCCGTATTCATCGCTGACGAAGAGGGTGCCGTCCGGATTGATGACAATGCCCTCGCCGTCGAGGGAGAGGCGGCCGTTGTAGGCTTGGGGCATGGCGGGAAAACCAGCACGGGTGCCGGTGCCCGACGACGTTGCGTCCAGCGCCGTCATCGGTGTGCCATCGGCATCGGTGAACTTGACCGTGTCGCTCAACGTGATCGCGACTTGATTTTGAGCGCCACCCGTGGACGAGGGGGTGAAGGTGATCGAGAACTTGTTATAGCGTGCGGTCCAGTTGGTGGTGCCGGTGCCATTGTAGCCGCGGTCGGGCTGGGCCAGCATCGTGCCGGTGAAGGAGTTGCCCGTGCGCTTCCATGTCTTCATGTCGAAAACGAAAGCGGAGAAGGAACCGGTGGTTTCGCCGAACTTGTCCTTG
>CAMAPG010000206.1 GCA_945859965.1 Opitutus sp. GAS368
CTCCCGGGCCAGTACCAAGGCGTCTTCACTGAGATCGACCGCGGTGAGGTTGGCCCCGACATAAAGTTTGGCCAGGGCGAGCGCCAAAACCCCGCTGCCGGTTCCCAGATCGAGCACACGCGCCGGCGGCTCAGTCAGGCTCTGCTCGATGTACTCCACCAATAGTTCCGTTTCCGGGCGGGGAATCAAAACGCGACGGTCCACCTTCAAGCGCAGTCCATGGAATTCGGTTTCACCAATGATGTATTGCACCGGTTCGTGCTGGCCGCGCCGCCGCACCAGCGGTCGGATTTTTTCCAACTCCGTTTCGAAAAGCACCCGCTCGAACTGCAGATAAAGCTGCATGCGTTTCAAACCGAGCGCATGGCCGACCAGAAGTTCGGCATTCAGCCGCGCCGATTCGATTCCGCGCGCGGCGAAAAAATCGCTGGTTTTTTTAATGATCTCCAAAACGGTGAACATGGCGCGATGGCTCAGTCTAAATGCCGACGGGCGAAACCCCTTCCCGGAGTTTCGGTGGGGGAAGCTGGTTCATTCGTTATCCTCCTCGCGCCGGCTCGATCGCGTGGGCAGGGGCGCGCCGGTAAGTTCGGCCAGCCGTTCCTCAAAGTCCGCTTTTTGCAGGCCCGCAATAAGTGGATCAATCGCTCCCTCCAGCACCTGCGGCAGACTGTATAACGTCAGGCCAATGCGGTGGTCAGTCACGCGGTTCTGCGGAAAACTGTAGGTGCGGATGCGTTCGCTCCGGTCTCCCGATCCAATCTGACTCTTCCGGGCGGCGGCATATTTGGCCCGTTCCTCATCCTCCCGTCGTTGCAACAATCGGGAGCGCAGTACCGTCATCGCCTTGGCCTTGTTCTTGATCTGCGAGCGCTCGTCGGCGCAGGTGACAATCAAGCCCGTGGGTTTGTGGATGATCTGGACCGCCGAATCGGTCGTATTCACGCCCTGCCCGCCGGGACCACTCGCTCGCGTGACCGTGATCTCAAGATCCTGTGGATCGACCTGCACGTCGACTTCCTCGGCTTCCGGCAGCACCGCCACTGTAACCGTCGACGTATGCACGCGTCCGTTGGATTCCGTGACCGGAATACGCTGAACGCGGTGCACACCGCTTTCAAATTTCAGCTGCTTGTAAACGTCCGTGCCCGTGATGAGAAAGATCACTTCCTTCAATCCCCCGCGCTCCGACCCGCTGCTACTCATGGGCTGCACTTTCCAGCCGCGATTATCGGCATAGCGCTGATAGGACCGCGCCAGCTCCGCCGCAAACAGGGCCGCTTCCTCGCCGCCCGTTCCCGCGCGGATTTCCATCACCGTGTTGCGCGAGTCCGTCGGGATGGGCGGGATCATCGCCATCAGGATGCTCTCGTGAACGGCCGCGCGCCGGCGCTGCAGGTCGGGCAGTTCAGCCAGAGCCAGCTCCCGCAATTCCGCGTCGGCCGAGGCTTCCTTCTGCATCGCTGTCATGTCCTCGATCTCGAGGCCGAGTTTTTCATAGACGCGATAGTCCGCGATGAGCTGCGAAAGCTTCTGGTGTTCCTTGGTCACCTCGGCGGTGCGACGCGGGTTCGAATAAAAGGAAGGCTCCGCCATGTTCGCCGCGAGTTCATCGAGGCGACGTTGAAACGGATCAATTGCAGGAAGGACGTCCATGAAACGGAAAAGCGCAGCGGTGATTTGCGAATTGCGCGGGCCGCGGGTTGCGGCTTATCTGGCAGCCCAGCAGCGCCCGGCGGCTTGCCTAGCAGTGCTGATCAGCAATGGCTACAACGCTCTTCACTCAAAACATCATCGCCTGCATCTGGGATTTCGACAAGACCTTAATCCCGGCGTACATGCAGTCGCCGCTTTTCCGGCGCTACGGCATCAACGAGGCCAATTTTTGGGCGGAAACCAACAGCCTGACGGAGCACTACCGGAAACGCGGCTACCACGTTTCCCCGGAGATTGCCTACCTCAACCATCTCCTGACCTACGTCCTCTCCGGCCCGATGTCCGGACTGAACGGGAAGATCCTCGAGGAATGCGGCCGGGACGTGAAATTCTACAAGGGCCTGCCCGAGTTCTTCGACCTCGCCAAATCGTTCGTGCGCGAAAAAGCCGAGTACCAGAAGCACGACATCTCGCTCGAGCACTACATTGTCAGCACCGGCATCGCGCAGATGATCCGCGGCAGCGCGATCGCCAAGCACGTCGAGGGCATCTGGGCCTGTGAATTCATCGAGAACCCGCTGCAGCCCGGATTTTTGAAGCAAAAGGAACTCTCGATCGAGGAGACCGCGTCCATTGCCCAGATCGGCATGGTGATCGACAACACGACCAAGACCCGCGCCATTTTCGAGATCAACAAAGGCACGAACAAAAATCCGGCGATCGACGTGAACTCCAAGATGTCCGCCGAAGACCGGCGGATTCCGTTCCAGAACATGATCTATATCGCGGACGGACCGAGTGACGTTCCCAGTTTCTCGGTCGTGAAGGGCAATGGCGGCAAAGCCTACGCCGTCTACAATCCGGCCAAGCCGGAGGAGTTCGCGCAGAACGACCGGCTGCGCCACGTGGGCCGCATCGATCACTATGGCCCCGCCGATTATTCGGCCGACAGCAGCACCTCACAATGGCTGCGCATGCACATTCATCAGATTTGCGACCGCATTGTGATCGACCGCGAGGCCGCGGTCGCCACCAAGGCCTCCCGGCCGCCGAAACATCTGAACGCTACGCCCGAAGAAGAAGCCGCCCGGCGGGTCGCCAACGCGCCGAAACAGGCCAATCTTTTTTCGTAGGCCGCTTTTCTCAGTTCGATTTGGAAGTCACCGTCGCCACCACTTGGCGATCCCGCAACTCCATCGCGAGATTGTGGACACGGGAGGCATAATCGTGACTTGGGTTCGGCGCGCGATCTTTCAGCACCGAATTGATGCCGGCATTCCATGCGAGCGCGATGTTGTAAGGCGTTGGAGCCAAGGCAGCTCTTTCCAAGCGAAGCTTGAGCCACTCATAGTGCCGGACGGCGACGTCATCGGAACACCGGCGGTCCAAAGCCGTTGAAAAGGGCTGATGCGTATGCATCCGCCACGTCTGGAGCCGGAATTGATAAGCACCCAGCTCGCCATAGGGCCCTGGACGGGAAGTGTTAGTGGGATTTTCGACCCAATGAATGGCCTGCAGGGTTTCCCAGCGCTGGCCTGCCATCAGCTCGCAGCCAACATTCGCAAGCACAAGGGCTCCAGTCAGTCGCAAAAGGGAGCGGCAGCCGGCAAAGTGGTTCAAAGAGGTTAAAGTGGTCACGCGCCATATGACTGGCGACGTTCCCCACTGTTCTGATTTGTGAGTAATTTTTCAGGGGAAATAGACGGAACCAACCGTCAGACCCTGCAAATTGCACGTAGCACCTGCGCCTGTAAAAACCGCCTTGCTGCCGCGAAATCGCGCCTCACTCAACGCCGCCGTCCCGGCCATTGTTGGGGCCGCGTCCAAAATTCGTCGTGCCGCCCGCCGTAGTAGGAGGCCAGCACCGTATCCATCACGCACGACGTCCGGCGCGCCGACTCGCCTGTGCTCGGACAGACTCCCCGTCCGAGCAAGTCGTCCACGATCGATTGGATCATCGGCTGCTGAATGTGCAGCGGGTTCGGGCGCTCGATGCTCTGCACGCCATCACCGGTCTGGAGCTGCAGCGGTTCATTGCCGAAAACCGAGAAGGAGAGCTGTCCGTCCGTGCCAATGATGGTCAACACATCCTCGCGCAGCGCGCTCGCAAAACTCCACAGCGCCGAGCCCGGCACCCCGGTGAGAGTCCGGAAGCTCATCGATACCGTATCCTCAACCGCATACGGCGAGGCCAGATTCGCCGCGTTTCCGGCGACATTTTCCAACGGTCCAAACAAGAAATCCAGGAGATCCAGGGTATGCGATCCCACATCCAGCAGATGACCGCCCCCCGACATCGTCGCATCGACCCGCCACGCGAGCGGAGCCAGATGGTGCGGCGACGACTGCCGGTAGTTCACCCCGGTTAATTTTCCGATCGCCCCGCCTTCCAGCAATTCCGCCACTTCCAGAAAACGCGGCAATCCGCGGCGATAATAGGCCACATACAAAGGCAACCGGGCCTGGGCGAAGGCCGCGATCATCCGGTCGCACTCCACCGTGTTCCGGGCCATCGGTTTCTCGACGTAAGCCGGCTTGCCCGCGGCGGCGACTCTCAGGGCGTAATGGCCATGCGTGTCCGGCGGCGTCGCAATATACACCGCGTCGATCTCCGGATCCTTGATGAGGACATCTGCATTGTCATACCAGCGCGGCACTCCATGCCGTCGGGCATAATCGGCGGCCAGGGCCGCATCGCGACGCATGACCGCGACCAATTGGGAATTGTCCGCCTGCTGGAACCCAGGTCCGCTTTTCACTTCCGTGACATTGCCGCAACCGATGATGCCCCAGCGCACCGTCGACCGCCCGGAAAAATGTTTGGAAACAGGCATGGCCCAGCGTGGGCCAAACCCGCCCTCCAGCGCAACTCCGACTTCCGCGAGGAAAGTCCGGCAATGGATCAGTTAAAAATGTAGCGGCGGTCAAAGAGCGCCGCTACAGTAAACCTTCGGTTTTAGTTGCCGGCGCGTCCTCCCCTGCCTCCATTGCAAGCGATGCTGCGGCTGTTTCTTCCACCCAATCTGGCGCTCACTGCGCCCCGCGATGCCGTGGCGGTGCGGGTCGAGCTGGATCTGACCGTGGCCCCGTCCCCCGAGTTGGTGCCCGCGCTCGCCTTCTTACAGCGGTGGTGCGGGCAGGATTCTCCTCCCCAATTCATCCAGCTAACCCGCGCCCAGCTCCGTGATTTGATTTCCACGCTGCGCGGCCAACCGCTTTTTTTCTGGGTGAACCGGCCGTCCGCCTCCATTCCCTGGTGCGGCGACGTCCTCGTCGCCGTTTCCGATCATCTGGTGGAATCAAAGCCCAAGGAATCCGCAATCCCCGAAGGCTCGCTCGAGTCGCCTGCTGCCTTCCGCCGCCCACCTTCCACCTCCACTCCAATGACCGTGGATGGCAGCGAACACTTTCTCGCTCTCACCCTGCCCTCCCGCGAACACGCCAATTACGCCGCGGCGCTCGATCTCGTGAAAACGCATGGCTTCATGCTGGAACCGTCCAATCGCAAATGGTGGCTGCGCGACCGGCACAAAACACTTAATTTTCTGGCCGCGCACCGCGATCGGCTGGAGGCCGAGTTTGGAGCCGAATTTACGGAGAACTTTGCCAGGAATACCACCCGCCTGCGCTCGGCCGAGATTGTCGCCGAAGCCTCCGAGGCCGAGGGCGGTTATGCTGTCACGCTTGGCCTCCGCGCCGGTTCCACCGACGACACCGAGCTTCGCGCCGCCCTCGCGGGCAATCGCGGTTACGTCGAATCCGGCGGCCAGGTCTTTTTACTCGAGAAGGAAAAGCTCCGCCGTCTCGGCGAGGCCCAGCGCGCCCTGGCGGGCGAGCCGGCCGGCGGTCTGGCCGCCCGGCGCACGCAACGGGTGAGCGCAGCCCGCGTGACCGAAACGGAAAACATCCTGGCGGAACTGTCGCCCGGATTCGCCCCGCCGCCCACCTGGCGGGCGCGGAGTTCCGCCTTGCGTGAGATGTCCGCGCTCGCCTCCGCGCCCATGCCATCCGCGCTGGCTTCGCTCCTTCGTCC
>CAMAPG010000207.1 GCA_945859965.1 Opitutus sp. GAS368
CTTGCTGGCGATTCACAACCTGGCCTTTTATCACCGCCTCATGCGCGAGATGCGCGCCAGCATCCTCGCGGACGATTTCGCCGCGTTCTATGAAAGGAAACGCCCGGAGCTGGTCCGCACCGACGAGGAAAATCCGAGCATCCATCCCAAACCGGCGAAACCCCACCAGGCGCCGCGGCTCGGAGATTACGAGGTCCAGACTTCGCCCCAGGGATTCTCCAGCATCCGGCAGATCAGTTCCGGCGAGGTCATGCACTCGGTGAACCGGCCGAGCGACGAGGCGAAGATTCTCTACGTGGAGCAATCGTCACTGGGAGACCGTTTGTTAAAGATCTCCGGCTCCGACGGAGAACTGGTCATTTGGGATGTCGGCCTTGGGGCCGCTTCGAACGCCATGGCCGCCGTGCAGTGTTTCGAAAAAATCCTGGCGGAGAAAAACCCGGATGCATTCCGGCCCACGCGGCTCGTCAGTTTCGAGTGTGATCTCGATCCGTTGATTCTTGCCGCCAAATATGCCGGCCGCTTTCCGCACCTGCGCCACGCGGCGCCGGGACAACTCCTCGAGCGGGCCCAATGGACGCATGTGTCCGGGCTTTTTCAATGGGAATTATTGAAGGGCGATTTCCTCGAGCTTTTCGCCGCTGCGCCACCTCCGGATCTGATTTTCTACGACCCGTTTTCGGCGAAAACCGATTCCCAACTCTGGACGCGCGACACGTTTGCACGGCTATTCCAGCACTGCCGGCCCAAACCGGCCGAGCTTTACACCTATTCCTCCGCGACCGCCGTGCGCGTGGCGCTGCTTTCGGCGGGGTTTTATGTCGCCGAAGGTGTCGGCACCGGCCCCAAGGCCACGACCACCCTCGCCTTCAACCGTTCCGACGGCGCCTCGCGCCACGCGCGCAACCCGCGTTTTTTGGGCCCGGAGTGGCTTGCCCGCTGGCGCCGCAGCGATTCGAAATTCCCCGCGGGTCTTCCGGAGGCGGACCAGCCCGGTTTCAAGCGAATGATTGAAGATCATCCGCAATTCGCGCCCTGAGCCCTCGCGCGGCGCAACGGCTCCCGGACGTTTCGCAAAAGACGCCGGGAGTACCCTGACTCACTTTTCCTGCCCGGGTGCCGGTGGATTCCAGATTACCACGCCCATGTGGTAGCGGTTATGGTTCTGCGCACTCTTGGAGTAGTACGCGGTGACAACGCGGCCGTCCGGACGCTGGACGCTGCTGGGATAACCGCAGTCCCAATGCAGGGAATCGGCGAGCCGGATGGGCGCGCTCCAAGTCCGGCCTTCGTCATGACTCAATTTAGCGAGTACGCCGAACCCGCCTTCGATCCGCGTTCCATAACTCATGAGCAGGCGGCCGTCGCTCAAGCGTTCCAGATCCGCCGGCATCTGCTGGTTTTCCGTCACGCGCTGCGGTCCTTCCCAGGTAGCGCCATCGTCGTTGGAGCGAAAGAGATCAAGCGTCCGGGTATCGAGGGTCCTGGCGGCCGCCAGCCACTTCAGGCCGCCCAGATGAAAGAGGTCGGTTTCATTGTGGTTGGTCCCGATGATCGAGGTTGGGCGCCAGGTCCTGCCATCGTCGTCGCTGCGAAAATGCCAGACATGCTGCACCCCCGGATTGGAATCCAGTTTTCTCGTGTAGCAGGTCGCATGCAGCGCACCATCCCCTCCAAGCGTGATTTCACCGTAGGGCACAAACGTGTTCCAGCCGGGAAACGCCGGGGTGAAGGCCTTGTGCTGGGTCCACGTCCGGCCACCGTCGCTCGAACGGCAAACCCAGGCAGGAATCACCTTGTCCCGGAAAGGCGGCTGCTTCGGCCGGCCCGTCTGCTGGATATTCGTGAAACCACTGACGATCGCAAGGAGGTCGCCGTTCTTCGCGAGACCGATCGCCACATGCATGCGGTTGGTCTGGGGATCATGGGGTGCGGCAACCCCGCGCTTCTCCCAGAAGCGTCCGTCGGGGCTCCCCCAAACCTCGAGGGATCCTTCCTCCTCCCCGTGGCTGGGACGGTTGAAGATGGCCGCAGTGATGCGGCCATCCGGCATCATCGTCAGATTCGGCCAGGCGCAGACATTATCGATGGCGATGTAGCGCTCCACCGTTCCAGTCAGGGCGAGTTCGGCTGTCGGAACAGCGGCAACGCAGGACACGGCAAAGGCCAAACAACAGGGAATGATTCGGAATTTATTTGTCATGGGATAAGATGGAAAATGTCTGATCGACGCCGGATCGGCGGAGGTCTCACCACCGCTCCAGCTCCCTCGCCACCACCGCATTCATGATGCGGCCGGCCTGGGTGTTCACCCCGCGGGCCAAGTCAGGATGTCCGGCCACCGCCCCGGCCGGCCCCTTTTCAACCAGGAGCGCAAGGTACGGCTCGGTCGCTTGCGTGAGCGCCAGCGTCGAGCTGCGTCCCGTCAAAGCCGGCATGTTGGGCACGGCATAATGATTCACCTCCTGCTCGCGATACACGGGCGCCTGATGGGACGTCGGGCGAATGCCCTCGACACAGCCACCCTGGTCAATGGCGATGTCGACGATCACACTGCCCGGACGCATGCCGGCGATAAATTCCCGGGAAATCACCGTCGGGGCCCGGGACGCCGGAACCAGCACGGCTCCCACGAGCAGGTCGGCCGCGGCCGTCGCTTGCCCGATGTTCGCGGGATTGGCCACCAGCGTGGCCACCCGGCCGCGATAGTCCGCGTCGATGGCGCTGAGCTTGTGCGGATCGAGGTCGAGCACAGTGACCCGGGCTCCAAGCCCGACGGCCATCTGGACCGCCTGGGCCCCCGAGTTGCCCGCCCCAACCACCACGACATGACCCGGACGGATGCCGGGAACCCCGCCGAGCAGGATCCCCGATCCACCGGATTGCGACTGGAGGAACCAGGCTCCCACCTGGATCGACAGTCGTCCCGCCACCTGCGACATCGGGCGCAGGAGCGGGAAGTTACCCCCCCGCGGTTTCCACCGTTTCATAGGCGATGGCGAGGATTTGTTTTTTTAGCAGGACCACTGCCAGTTCCGGCACTGCGGCGAGATGGAGATAGGTAAAGAGCGCCTGACCGTCCTGCATCAGATCGTACTCGGAGGGCTGCGGTTCCTTCACTTTCACGATGAGGTCGGCGCGGCGCCAGATTTCGGCGGCGCTGCCCCCGACAACCCCGCCAGCCGCGCGATATTCCTGATCCGTGAACCCGGCGGTCAGGCCCGCGGACGGCTCGAGCATCACGGTGACGCCGAGGGAAACCCAGCGACGGCAGAGATCAGGAGTCATCGCCACCCGCGTCTCGCCGCTCTTCACTTCCTTGGGAATTCCTACGATCATGGCAGGGCTTTCATTTGATCGATGTAAACCGGGCTGGCCCAAGCCATCTGACCGTCGCTTTGGGTGACTTTGACAAAATAAGGCGTGAGTGCGCCCGCCGGAGCCTCGAGGGAGATCTCACCCTGCATAACGTCCTCCTGAAGCGCCTCGGGATAACGTTCGATCCGGACCTCCCGGTCGATTGGACCGACCTCGATCGCCCGCACCCCACCCGGACCCGGCAGGTCCACCAGCAGAATCTGCCAGGAGCCTTGCGGGGTTTCGAGCGACAGCTTTCCCTCGGTTGACCGGTCGAGGACAAGTTCGATCCCATCCGTGTCACCCGTGGTCTGCGACCGGAAATGCACCGCCTGGTCCTCAACCTTTGCCACGCCGTCGGCCGGGGAATCGAACGCGAATCCGACCGCGGAGATGATGCGAGCCACATCGAATCGAAGGGATCCGTCCCAACGCACGCGACGCCCGCGTCCGCGAATGCGGGAGCCGTGCCAACTGACGCGGAGTTTGGCCGACGGTTTGCCGTCAAACGATTCCGGGCGAAACGTCTTCAGCAAGGTGCGCCCCTGGAACAGCTCGACTTTCTCCAGAGGTGCGGTCCCGCGAACGGCGAAACGCGCCGTCCACTGGTTGAGCCCCCGGATCACCGAGCCCATGGGAAACCCATTCACGGAAAAATCCAGATCGATGCGGGCGCCGGTCGTGCCGTAGCACCGGCGCTCCTTCAGCGCGGTGAACACGGCCTCGCGGGTGAGTGCGGGCGCAAGGACACACGTCAGGCCTCCGGCGATGCCGAATTCTCCCGCGCCCGGCCCTTCCGCCCCGGGCCGGCCTTTGTGTCCATCGCTGTTCGCCATGACTCCCACCACATGGCCGCAGTCAAAGGCATCCCAGAGCAGCCATTCGAAAACGCCCCAGCAGGACACGACCTCCACCAGCGGGCAAAGGTCGCGATCAAAGTAATTCCGGATGTCGGCGTAGCGGCCGCCGACATGCGCACAGACCAGCGCATGACCGTTTTCCCGGAGCCGTTCAAAGAGGACGTTCGCCGGATGGGCCGGCGTGAGCGGAGACTCCGGGATGCCGGGCACCTGCCAGTGGCTTGAACGGAAGATCGGTTGATCATCGCGCGAGTAGATCACATTGCGATCGCCGCCGGCCGGGGTGTTCCCCGACCACTCATAGCCGGGCAGGACCACATAGCGTCCGGGCTCGTTGAAGCGTTTGCCCACTTCGTTTAACCGCCGCCAGTCCTCGTCCGTCAGTTGAAAATCGTTCCCCTGATGGCAGATGAAATCCAGCCCGGCCTGGTCGCGGCCGAAGCGGAAGTACTCCTCCTCCGTTCCCGTCCCGACCGTCGAGTCCGTCTGGGCATGGAGGTCTCCCCAGTACTTTTTCTCCGCAGGTTCGCGGGCCTGCACCGTGAGCCAGTTGCTCCGGCAGCGCAGTGTCCCGGCCGTCACCTCGAGATAACCCTCCCCCGGTTCGCGGGGCAGGAAAGTCCGGCCGTTGAGTTCAACGCGGGAAGCCCCGCACCAGCGAAGGACCGCCTCCGCCGGCAAATGCGTGGGATTCATCCATCGATCCTCACCCTTGATCAGCGGGATCACCGCTCGGCCGACCATGGCTTGGACCGGGACGTGGCAGACCAGCTTTTCCGCCGGGCCCGGAATCACCGGGACGCAGGGGGAAGGCACCGGGCGGGCAATGCAGGCGTTCGTCGGATCGACAAAAACCTGAAAGACATGGGCGGACTCAATGAAGGTCTGGGCCCGAATGCCGGGCGCCCCCTGGCTGCGATCGCCGAGGACGATTGTGACCGTGTCGCCGGGCTCGAGCGAACCGTCATAGACGTCGATCACCAAGGCCTTCATCCACGGCCGGTCATGCCCCTTGGATTCGAAATGAGGACGGAGGCGGGCCTCGCCGTCCGTGTGGACAGTCGAAAAACCGGAGTGCGCCGGTTCGGTGAATTGCGGAGCCTCCCAGTCGCTGGCAAAGCGGTGCGCGAGCTTGATCGTGCCGCCCTCGTCGATCCCATAGCTGCCGACGGTCAGCACGATCGTCCATTCCCCCATGCTGCCGGCAACCACGGAGCCAGCCGGCTCGAGCACAACCTGCCCAAGCCGGTGGGATTCCAATGAGGAGCTCATCGTTCCACCACGTCGGTCAGGTCGCGAGTGCGCCTCATCGCCTACCGGAGAACGCCCAGAGAGCGGACCCAGTTGATATCCACCACGGAATCGAAAACCATGATCTCGTCGATCA
>CAMAPG010000208.1 GCA_945859965.1 Opitutus sp. GAS368
ACGCAGCCCGCGTTGAGCCGGCAGATCAAGGCGTTGGAAACTGAGATCGGCCAGTGTCTGTTGGAGCGCCGCGCGCATTCTGTCCATCTCACGCCCGTCGGAGAGGGTCTGCTGCGCGAAGCCCGCGAACTGCTTCAACATGCCGATCAAGTGCTGGAACGAGTTCGGACTGCGGGTCGAGGCGTGCGGTTGCGTGTCGGCTACGCCCCCTCGCTGGCCAGCGGCATCCTGTCCGTGGCGGTGGAGAACTTCACTCAGACGCACCCCAATGCAAAGGTGGAGTTATTCGATCTCTCCACCGGCGAGATGCTGGCCGAACTCGAAAGCAACAAGCTCGATATTATCCTCACGGTCGCGAGCGATACCAAAACGCCTGGCTTGAAGTGGACACCTCTTGTGCGCACGACCTGGAAGCTGGCCGTAAATCGAAAACATCCTTTCGCCAGCCACCCGCACATCTCGCCCGATCAAATGGCGCGCGAACCTCTGCTGGCCTTTTGCCAGCGCGATTATCCGGAGTATTGGAAGATCGTCACCGGTTGGCTGAAGGAACATCGCCAGCATCCCAAAACCGCCGGTGAATACGACGGCGTAGAGAGCCTCATGACCGCCGTGGAGTCCGGCCTGGGCGTAGCCGTCGTCACGGCTCGCACCGCGCAACTCTTCCACAACCGCGCCCAGTTCAAAACGCTATCGCCCGGCCCGAAGCCATTGTGCATCGCCGCAGTCTATCGCACGGACCGGGGAGATCATCCGCCGCTTGCGGTGTTCGTCGAAAACCTGCGCATCGCCGCACAAGCCTTGGCGTAAACCGACGTCGTGGAAGGCTAGCTTCAGGCGGCAGAGGCGGTCGGTTTCATCGGTTTTCAGGGGGTAATCTGTGAGATTTGCGCATGAAGTCGCCTTGGAAATAATCACGAGGGTTCGCTTTTTACCGCGTTCCACGCGGCCCTTCAACCGCTCCATTAATTTCAGGGCACTTACGAAACAGTGCAACTCCTTCGTCGCAAGCCAGAATGGCCTGCGAGCTTGCCAGTGATATGGATTCTGCCACTCTGTCGGCAATTGTGATGCATGATCAGAATATTTCGGAGCCTCGGGCTGACATGCACGGCTTTTTCGACCACGCACGAGCAGACGTTGTTGAGCGGCGGTCCGTTCTTCCTGCCGGGTTACTCACCGTGCAGCAGATGGATCCGCGCACCGGCGAGATCGCTCCGCTGATCGGCGGATTGTCCTCGGCTATTGACGTGATCCCGCTGGGAAATCGTTGCCGCGACGACGGCTTCCTGTCGCTCGAATTCAACCTCACGTTCCCCGTGCCCGGCGTGGGCCGGCTTCAGTAATTCCAATACCAAAACACTCAGTGTTCCTACTCGCCTGATTTAACGGCTTATGAAAACGCAATGGCCTCTCTTTGTAACAATCGGTCCTGTGTTGGCCGCACTCAGCTTGCAGCCCACTTTCGCCGCCGACCCGCCGGAAGCTGGCACGAATACCATTCATGGAATCATCCAGTTCATCAACGCGGATGCGGGCATTCTCGCGCGGCTTGGCCCGCCCGGGGAGGAAGGGATGACGAACGTCAGCTTCTTCGCCTACACCGATCCACCCGATGTGATTCAAACGACCAAGGTGCTCTACGGCCCGGACCGGGTGATCAATCCCTACTCGATGACGGTCGCGGTCGGTGATGTGCCGCTGGTCTACAACGTGTTTGCGGTGATCGGCCTGGACAACGATCGCGAGAGTTATTGGACGACGACGCAACCCAGTTCGCCGCTGACCAGGTTATCGCCCTCCGCCACGGTGAACTTCGATGAATGCGTCGCGCTGGTGGAACTCCGTTATCAGCGCATGGACGGCTCGCCAGTGGCCGCACTGGATGGCCGCGCCACAATCAACGAAACGGCCACGCCGTATCTGCTGCGCGGCCAGTGTTTCAGCCAGGCGGCCGGGAGCACGGGCAATTTCCTCGCGGTCCCATCGGGTGTGGAATTCTTGCTGACGGTCGAGGTGGAGACGGGCACGGATATTTACAGCGACCGGATTACGCACATCGAGAGTCACATCCTGACGCTCGCGTGCGATGACACGCCGGTGATTATCATCACCATCCCGGAGGCGGGCACGCTCGGGAGCATCGCGGGCAATTTCAACATGACCGGCCAGACGGAGCCGGCGACGGAGGGCTACCTGGAATTGCTGGCGCGTCCGGTCATTAAAGCCCGCGGCCCGACGGGAAATCAGCGTTATGCCGCGATCGATGGCGAGGCGCCCGCGGCGGACCTGGTGCGCGCGTTCACGCTGGGTGGGTTGGTGCCGTCCACGCCCACGGAAGCGTGGCGGGTACAGGCGGAGATGCAATTCGGGACGGGGTATCGTTTCGAGTATTTCCTGACGCCCGCGCTGGGCTATGGAATGAACCCGGGCGTGGAGGTCAACGCGGGCGCGACGACTTCGCTTGGGGATAAGTTTGTGATGACTCCCTCCAAGATCACCGGCCAGATCAATCTCACGGGGCCGCTGGAGTTTGGCGGAAACATCTCGGCCTTGCGCGGGGTGTATCGCGCGGCGGATTACGACCTGGACATGGACGGCATTCCCGACGGCATCGGCGCGAGCGGCATCGGTGGAAGTTATGTCATCGGCACGGGCGTGGATGAACTGGCTCCCGGCGCGACGCTTTCCGCAGCGGGCGGCAGCGCCACGGCATCCTTTGAGGGAGCATTCAACCCGGTGACCTCGGCCTTTGAAGGGGATTACGAAGTGGTCCTCGGCACGATCGACAACCAGCCCGGAGTCTGGAAGCACGACGGACTCAACCTCGCCATCTATACCGGCACGAACGCCGGGCCTTACGTAAACGAAGCGATCTACGTCGTCGAGGACCAGCCGTGGCAGGGCGTGCTCGGGCCTGGCGACGTCGCGACGCAGGATTTGAACTACGGTTTCGCGGAGCTGTGTTATCGCATCAGGTCCCCGGCGTTGTTCTACAATCCACGCGTCACGGGCAGCGTGGGCAAAGGCACCAATTACGACGCGGGAGGAAATGTGATCAATTCCTATCGCGTGATCATCAGCGGGGCCTACGGACTGCCGGACCTTGCGGCGAACGCGACGTCGGACGCCCTGGTAAAACTATACCTGCCCGCTGGCACCTACACGCTGTCGCCCGCCATCACCATCCTCGACCCGGAGGGTGGCGAATCATTGACGCAACTGCCGTCGGTCGAGGTGTCGCTCGTGGCGGGTGAACGCCGCACGATCGAGGGTTGCGTGAACGTGACCATCACGCCGCCGGTATGCACGATGAACACCGGATTCATCGCGTGGGCCGATGCCACGTCCTGCGAGGCGACGCTTACCAACCTGAGCATGACGATCACGCCTTTGTCCGATCCCGGCATCCGGCTGGGCTATTCGGACATTCGCATTCTCGATGGGACCGGGCGGACAACACTGCGCATTCCTGGGCAGGTGTTTCCTGAGTTTGATGGCTATACCGATCATCCAGAGTACTATTCCAACATGCTCTACACCGCCGTGGCAAAGGACAACAAGGGCGGCGTGGTAACTTCCCAGATCATCGGACACTATGATTTCACTCCACCGACCATAAACTGCCCCGGGGACATTACGGTCATCTCCACGGATGGCGCAGGCATGATGGTGGAATTCACCGCCACCGCCACGGACAATCGTCCGGAGCCGCTGCGCAGTTTCAGTTGTGTTCCGGCCAGCGGTTCTGTTTTCCCGGTGGGCACCACCACGGTGACTTGTACCGCATCCGATCTGTGCCGTAACACGAACACCTGCACCTTCAACATCACGGTGCAACCGCCGACTTGCGTGCTGACCATCGAACTGCTGGTGGCCGGCCCGCCGGAAGTGCGATTGACGTGGGACTGCGCCGGCACCCTGGAATGTGCGCCTGCGGTGGATGGCCCGTGGGAGGATCTGCCGGCGGCCACGAGTCCGCACGCCATGCCAGTGGCCTCGGGGAACAAGTTCTTCCGCATACGACGGTCGCCATGAGCCTTCCCACCGGGATTGCGCCCATGGCGGGATGGAAACTGGTAAACCGCTGATTTCGAAACTGAACCAGACAAACTCAGAGCGCTTTGGGGTCGGACCATGTTCACCTGCTGATCGCTGCGTCACAATCACCGGAGGACGTGAGCCGGCTGATGCAGTTGGTCCAGGGTCAGCATGCGCAGGCCTACAATTGGCGACGCAATCGCAATGGTGCTTTCTGGGAAGATCGCTTCCACGCAACCATGGTCCAGGACGGGTCTCATCTGTGGCGACGCTTGGCCGACATCTGGGCTCTTCATGAGGTCCTCGCTTCTTAGAACCCAGATTCACGGCTAAAAAGGGTCCTCTAAGGCCCGCAATTAATGCAGGAATGGCTCTATCCTCCTCTGGTAGTATAATGGGTCTTGGTCCGATCCCAATGCTTGTTCTCAGGTTCTCATGGCTCCGATGTATCTGCTTTCACTCCGGGATCGCGTGTTCGTGGCGCCGTCCGCCAAAGCGAATCCACTTCTCGAATTCCACCGCGACGAAGGCGAAGGCTGAGATGCCCACGATGCGTAGCCAGGATCCGACGTCGATGGGCGCGGAGTGGAAAAGTATGTTCATCAGCGGCAGGTAGGTGAACAGAAGCTGCGCGCCAAGCATCGCCAGTGAGCCGGCGATGGCCCACCGGTTCGTGAACAATCCGATGGAGAAGATGGAGTGGTGCAGGGAACGACAGCTGAAGAGATAGATTATCTGGACCAGCACGATGGTATTGACGGCCACGGTGCGGGCCACCGCCAGACCAGCCTGCTCAGCACGAAGCTCCCAAAGGAACAATCCGAGCGCGCCGACGAGCATGATGAGCGACACCAGTCCGGTGCGCATGATGAGCGGGAACGTGAGCAACGGCTGCTTCGGCGCGCGTGGCGGGCGGCTCATCACGTCGCGCTCCTTCGGCTCGAACGCCAGAGAAAGTCCGAGCAGCGTGTCGGTAAGATTGATCCAGAGCAATTGCAGCGGCAACAACGGCAGCGGGAGGCCGAGCACGATGGCACCCAAAAGCGTCAACGCCTCGCCGAGATTGGTCGGAATGATCCAGACGATGAACTTGGTGAGGTTGTCGAACACACCGCGGCCTTCTTCCACGGCGTCCTCGATGCTGGCGAAGTTGTCGTCCGTGAGAATCATCGCCGCCGCGCCCTTCGCCACGTCTGTACCGCTGATGCCCATCGCGACGCCGATGTCGGCCTGCTTGAGCGCGGGCGCGTCGTTCACTCCGTCGCCGGTCATCGCCACGACGTGGCCACGCGATTGGAGCGCCTTCACCAGACGGAGCTTCTGTTCGGGCGCGACGCGGGCGAAGACGGCGGTGCGCTCGGCGACTTCGGGAAGTTCGTCGTCGGAAACCTTTTCCAATTCTCGACCGGACAAGGCCACGAGCTTGCCGTGTTCCTCGCGGCCCTTCAGTCCGATTTGTCCG
>CAMAPG010000209.1 GCA_945859965.1 Opitutus sp. GAS368
CCCAGTCCGTCGTCGGTTTTCCGATCAGCTGCGCATGCGGCAGGGCTGCCAGCCGCGGACTGAGATAAGCGAACGCGAAGCCAGCTTTGGAAAAGACTTTGTACGCGGAAAAAATATACGCGTCCACGCCGGCGTCCTGCACATCCACCAGCCCGTGCTGGGCGTGCTGCGCGCCGTCGCCGATGATGATGGCCTGGGGCGCCTTTTCCCGCACGCGCGCGGCAATCGCTTTCAGGTCGTTTTTCGAACCGGTGATGTTCGAGGCGTGGATGATGGTCACCGCCACGGTGCCGGCATCGACCTTGGCCGCCACGGCGTCAGGATCGATCCCGCCCGTCTCGCGGTTCAACGCCACCACCCGCCGCTCCAGCGAATGCCGGCGGCCGATGATCGCCGCCGCATCGTAGAAGGATGCGTGGTCGAGCTGGCTGCACACGATGTTCGTGCCCTTTACCCCGGCGGCCGCGGCTTCGAGAATGCGAAAGGCGCAGGACGTCGTGCTCTGCTCCGAAAGAATGATGCCATCGCGGGCGTTCAGCAGCGCCGCAATGTCCTGCCGTCCGAGTTGGATGGCTTTGCTCACTTCCTTGGACGCCGGATTGTCGCGCCCGGTGTTGTCCGGCAGCGATCCAATGCGTTGGTCCGCTTCGAACACGGTTTTGAGCGTCAGTCCCCCGCCGGCGTTCTCCAGGTAGATGCGCTTGCCGCTGTAGGGATCGCCGTCGGCATGAAGAAACCGGTCGCGGACGGCTTGTTGCAGGGAAGGTGGAAACAAAAGGTCTTGGGGCATCAGGATGACAAACGATTGAGGTACAATTTTAGCATTTTGGCTCCGCCAATGAACATGGGGATTCGTGCTCTTTCATGCGGATCGTAGCATGTGGCAACGCTCAACGTTGAACATTCAACGCTCAACGCCCATGTGAGGCCGGGTGGTGCCAAGACATCGTATCCACTTTAGTTTCAGGACATCGTATCCAGTGGTGGTGTGGGTGCTGTCGCGCCTGTCCTCCGAAGGCTTGGCGAAGGGGGGGGGGCGTTTCGGGCCCGGACGAAAGCCTCACGGCTTTCGCTACTCGGAGAGACGATTTCCGAAACAGCTCCTAGGGCGCTGGCGCCGGCCGGCCGGGTCCTTCCTGCAGCTTCCCAATGAACGTCCATTCCGAACGCCGCCGCCGCACCGCCTGCGGAGTCTCCCCGCTGGCGCCAACCAGCGCCGATCCGGTCCAGCCAAAATAGTTGACGCTCACATCCCTGGGAATGTCGTCCAGCCGCGAGAACCGGCCCGTCGGTGGATCGAAAGCCATCACGCGGCCCGCTTTCCCCACGAGGATGATCCGCTCCCCGGCCCGCACCACGGCGGCGCCCAGCATCGCCTCGGGCAGATCGGCCAAACGCGACCAGGTGTCCGTCGCGAGATCATAGCGCCACACGTCGTAGAATTTCGCGACCGGGTCGTCTTTGTGCGCCTGATACATTCCCCCAAACAAATAAATCGCCCGGCCGTCCGTCACCGCGCTGTGATGCCAGCGTTGCGGTCCGGGAAACGAAGCGAGCGTTTTCCAGCCCGCTGCCAGATGAGCCGTATCAAGGGCCCACAGCGTGCCGGCTGCCGTTTCGCTCGTGCAACAGGTGCCCATGTTATCGAGTGGCTCGAACTTCTTCGTGCCACCGATCACATAAATCACCGGGCCCACGGCCACGGCGTTCGCAAACAGCCGCGTCTCCGGTAGTTCGCCCAACCGGCGCCAGACATAGTCGCCACCCATTTTCCGCAGCGTCCGGACATCCCGGCTGGCCACTCCATTCTGCAGTCCGCCCAAGACAAAGAGCTCTTGGCCGACCTGGGTGTAGGCCGCATAGGCGAACGTGACTGGTGCATCGGCCAGTTTCTCCCAGCGTTCGGAGACGGGATCGAACGCCAGGCTCGTCGCACTGAACACTTTTTTGGTCCAGTGGCCCTTCGAGCCTTCCCAATAGGTGCCTCCGACCAAGAGCAGCTTTCCATCAATCAGCCCGGCGGCGTGACCGTCGGTCGGCTCGGGCACATTGGTCGATACCCGCCAAGCAATGGTCTTGGCTCCTGGCGAGGCACCAGCGAGCGCACTCGCCAGGAACAATCCAAGTATCCACGAAAAGCGGGGCATCGAAGGCGGCGATTTGTCGGCCGGCGGTCAGTTGCCCGCCGACCGTCCTTGAACCGGTGCGGTATCCAGGGTCCAGCGGACCACCCCGATGTGGTAACGGCGATGGGCCGAAGTGCCTTTCGTGTAATAGGCGGTGACGAAAACCCCCGAGGGCAGCACGACGGTGGAGGGATAGCCGCCGTCCTTTTTCAAGATCCCTTCGGATGTGTCCGTCGCATCCTCCATGTCCACAAGCATGACTGGGTCGGTCCAGCTGCGGCCTTCCGCGTCGCCAAACCGGACCCAAATTCCCCACATACCTTGATTCCGGTGACAATAAGTCAGAAGGATCCGGCCATCGGGTAGACGAGTGAGATCGGCGGGATGTTGCCGCGGCAAGGTCAGGGCGCCTTCCGAGCGCCAAGTCACGCCGCCATCCGTCGATCGCAGTCCATCGACATGGCCGTCATCCCAGGTTCGCGCCGCGGCATAGAGATCGCCGTTCGCGAGGCGCAGCCACGTGGTCTCATTGTGCACCTTCCCCTTTGTCACCAAGCCGCGCTTTTGCCAGCTGATGCCGTCGTCGCGACTGGTGTAAAAAACCAGCTCGTCAAAGGAATAGCACATGACACCGAGTTCACCGTTCCCCAAGGGTTCAATCCGGCCGTAGGGGATGACATTTTGCCCATCCGCCTGCTGCATGACCGGAGCAGGATGGCGCTGCCAAGTGCGCCCCTGGTCCTGAGAGATGGCCGGAACCGGGGCCTCCGGATTGGGCGTCACCTTCGGGAACTTGTAAGACGCCACATTGGCCACCGACGGTTTGCCGCCGAATCCTCCCACCAGCGCCGCATAGGCACCCTTGCCGTTCAAGCCGGCGGCGACATTCAGGCGGGCGACACCCGGCACATTGGTCACGGGGACACCGGCCCGCTGCCAGCGGGCGCCTCCGTCAGAACTGATCCAGCATTCCGCCGCGCCTTCGTTGAAGCCGTGATTTGGGTAAGGCCAGACCAATGCCGTGATTTCACCGTTGGGGGAAACCGTCAGGATCGGCCAGCCGCACGCCCCGTCCATGGCCAAAAACCGGCCCAGATGCTTGATTGGAGGAGCTTTTTCGGCCTCACGGGCATGGCCAGTTGAAAAGGCCAGAAACGCGGCGGCGAAGAGAATGGAGACTGTTTTCATGATAGTTGCCGGGCTAAAGGTTAGAAATCGTAACGAACGGAGACCGCAAAGCTCCGTGGCGGGCTCGGATCGATGAAGACCGCCGATTGCGCGCCCATGGCGTAAACTTCGTCCAGAACGTTATCGACGGACAACCGCGCGCTCCATTGCTTGCTAAAGCGATACGACGCGAAGGCGGTCACCATCGTGCCCGCTTTCATTTTGATGAGCGTCAGCGCTTGCCCGGCAGGAAAGACGATTCCACCCGTACTGACCTGTCGACCCGAGATCCGCGCGGCCCCACCTCCAATTGAGAGCCCCTTGAGGTTCGAAGCGTCAAAATCGTAGCGGGTGAAAAGACTCCAGGAGCGGTCATAGGCATTCGCGACCGGCGCTCCGGTTTGATCCTTCACCGAACCGGAGTAAATTGTGCCCACCACCTGCCAGTTGGGGAAGATCCGGAAGGCGAAATCCGCGTCCCAGCCGCGTTGCTTGGTGCTGCCGATCGGCGCGAACACCGCGGTCGTGCCTGAGCCTACGCCGGTGAAGACCGATTGGTTGGTGCGAACGATGTCGTAGAACGTCAGCGTCGAGGTTAAACGGCCGTCGGCGAGGTTGGTCTTGATTCCCACTTCCTTGCCCTTGCCTTCAGGGGCGGGGAGCAGCTGGCCGTTGGCGTCCCGCTGGGTCGTGGAGGCCGGATCCGCGGTGGTCGATTCCATCGCGAAGACCGACACCTGGCCCTTGATCACCTGGAAAACCGCACCGTAGCGGTGCACGAGCTTGTTCAAGCGGGAATTGGTGAAGACGCGGGGAACGACCCACCGGTCGGCCGCGCTGTTGGCGTAGAGATCACGCACGGTCAAGCCGCCGACGAGCGAAAAGCGTTCCGGAACCACGTGCACCGTCTGCTGGACGTAGATGGCCGCATTCTGGCTCTCGTTGATGCTCCCGCCCGTGGCCTCGGTGTAGTCCGACAACGCCGGTACATCGATCGTCTCGATATGCGGGGCATTGAGGGCGCGGTTCAACCAAGCCCTCGTCTTCGTCGTGGTGCCGTTCGGCGCGATGGTGACCCGGTTTTGGATGTTAAATCCCACGAGACTCCGGTTCTCGACCCCGAACAAGGTGTAGCGGCCGCTGAAATCCAGTAGTGCGCTCACATCGTTGAATTTGTCGCCACCGCGCGCGGCATTGTACGAAACCAGGTTGTTGGTGAAATCGACGGCAGTCGTGTTCAGGAACGTCACCGTGCTGCGCTTGAACGACTGCATCAGAAAGGTCTTCATTTCCCAATCGGCCGAAAAACTGTGCTGCACCTGAAAGCGGGTGTTGAACAGGTCGAACCGGGCGTTGGACCCGCGATCGAGGTTGACCTCATCCCGGCCGGCTCCCGTGTAGAGCTCGCCATTCGGCTGCATCAAGCCCTTTGAGAACACGGGCTTTTCGATTCTCTGCGCATCGAAGGCGAGCAGCACCCGGGTTTGGTTGTTCACAAACTGCAGGGACGGATGGATGGCGGAAACCTTGTCCTTCACGTTCTTGAAATACGTGTCACCGTCCTGATACGCGCCCAGCACCCGGTAGTTGAGGTGGGCCGAGCCCCATTGTTTCACCGGACCGGTGGAGTCCAGTTCCAGGCGGTAGAGTCCATATTGATCCAGCCGCACCGACGCCGAGTGCATCGCGACCGACATGGGCTTGCGGCTGGTTTTCAGCACCAAACCGCCCACCACCGCGGTGGGATAAAGCACAGCGGCCGGACCGCGAATGACTTCGTAGGAGTCGACATAGATGTTGTCCGCGAATTGGGCAACATCGGGAAGCTCATCCACCAGCGCATAACCCAACCGGCCTCCGCGCAGGGCATACGAATCACCCCGAAAGAAATTCGAAACGCCGGCGTACTGCAGCACATCCGACGATTTTCCCGACCCGATGTCGGTAATCATGTCGCGGGTAACCACCGTGATGGCATTGGGGATTTCGAGCAAAGACTCGTTTGTTTTGAACACCGTCGAGGCATTAGTCGCAATGTAACCTTTGTCCTGGGTCGATGAGACTGAGAACGTGGACATCACGACCGCTTCCTCCGCTGCCGTTGCCGGGGCCGGCCGGCTTGGGGCGGTTTGAGCGCTCAGGGCGGGAATCGTGACCAGCAAAAGGCCGCTCGCAAGCAGCCGACGAAACAAAGGGGCGTCTGA
>CAMAPG010000210.1 GCA_945859965.1 Opitutus sp. GAS368
GACGACCTCCGCCACCGGCCGGGTGGCGTCGAATTCGAGGACCTGCTGCCGCTTGAGGTGGCTGAAATCCTTGCGCTTGCGCACGCCGGCGCGGCTTTCCGCCGACTGTCTGGCCACCGGGATGTCGGCAATGCTGTCACGCAGCTTCACCAGCACCCGTCCGTTGCAGAACCCCTGGAGCCGTTCTTCGGCAGTGAAGCGAGAGTTTGCTCCGCTGGATGTCAGATTCGCTTGAACCGAGGCCGCGACGAAACAGAAAATCGTGAGCAACAATCCGGCGCGGATCCTAGTCATAGGCTTTGAACACAAGGGTAATGCCGTTTATGTAATGAATGTTGTTATTCCCTCTCTCTGACGTCCTGACATCCAATGAATGCCAAAAGTTGCATCCACTTGCCCTGAGTCTGATTCTAGCGGGATGTGCCGAGTCGGCGGTGAAATCATCGATGAATCCCCTGCCTCTCCCGACCACGATCAGCGTGACGGCTCCGGATACCGGCTGGCGCGTGTGGATTGAGCGTGTCTTGGAGCGTGACAAGGAGGTCTGGATCTTGGTCCAACTGAACCGTCCCCCCGGCCCCGCGGCCCAGATGATTCATCAGGCCAAAGCCGAGATTCCCATGCCATTGCCGAACAAACCCATCCGCGTTTTTGTTGCGGGTAAGACTTGGAATTGGGCCAATGAGGAACCGTATGAATTTGTCGTGTCGCTCGAAACGGTTGCCCGACAGGCCGGGGATGCACGGGTGCTCTATGCGAGTGGGAAGAAGTGAGGTCACGACATAGGGGGACGACGGAGAAAGTAGGGGAGGTCGGTTAACTCCTGCGGTGAGATGACGCTGGATTCTCCGGAAAATATCATGATCCCTGTTTTTTTGATCCGGCAGGCCTAAGGCTGCTGTTCCAGCCACGCCGTTAGATCCCCGTCTTCGAGCAGATTCGTTCCCAACTGATAGTCGGGCGCGAGCAGGCTGGCGTAACTGACTTCGAGGAAACGCCGGCAGTGCAAGAGCACGCGGGCGTGGTGACCCGGGGCGCGGACGAGCCGGCCGAGGGCCTGGTTGACCTTGGTCATGCCCGGGATCTGGTAGACACGGAGAAACGCCTCCGCCCGGTCCAGCGCGGAAAATTCCGCGATCCGGGCGTGTTGCACGGCGTTGACCTCCGGCAGCGCCGGGCCGACGACCATCGCGTGCGTCACGCGGCCGCCGAGCAGGTCGATGCTCTCGGCAAAACTGGAACCCAGGACGAGAAAGAGCGCGTCAGTGAACGCCAGCGACTCCTCCACCCACGCGGCTTGGGCGGCGAGGTCAGGCAGTCGCGGTTGCATGGCCACCCGCAAGGAAGAGCCGGCGTCGAGCGCGCGTTGAATGGTCTCGGCATAGGCATACGACGGGAAAAAGACGGCCACCGCCCGGTTCGTGCCCAAGGGAAGAGTGAGCGTGGACGGTTGGGCGGTTTGGGCTGAGACGTGGAGGGCCTCGATCGTCCGGGCTGTCACCGCGTGATATTTCGCGCGGTGGTGAAAGCTCGTGTCGACGCGCGCATCGAAAGCGATGTCGTAGGCTCCTTTGCGCCAGGGCGTGTGCGCGATGACCTCCGCGACGATACCGGATTGCTGATACCGGATGCCGGAGTTGGGAGCGGAAGCTTGGATCGATGGCGGGAAACTGTTTGCGGTCTCCGGTATCCGCAATCCGCTATCGTTGAGGCCGACGGTCTGGGCAAACGCCTCCGTCGGGCTCAGGGTCGCGCTGGCGAGAATCACGCCTCCGAAACTGCGGAGGGTTTCGCCGATCGCGTCGGCGGCGTCGATGCAGGTGAAATGAAGCTCCCCGGTGCGCGGTGACCACAGGAGTTTTTTCAACGCGGCGTTGTTGGACCACCCGCTCAGTTCCTTGGTTTGCCAGAGGACATCCGCCAGACGCGGGCCCAGCGCCGCGTAGTCGAGGGGCAGCAGGGTCAGTTGCTCGGTCAGGCGATTGAGCGTGTCCTGCACGTCGGCTTCCAGGGCAGGATCGAGGGCCTCCACCGGGGCGAGTGCGCCCAGGAGTTGCGTCCAGCTTTCCCAGGCGCGCACAAACGGAGCCGGGGCCTGCAAGTGGTCGAGTTCGGCCAAAAGCGCCCGGGCATCGTCAGCGCGGGCGACATGGGAATGGGCGTCGGCCACGCGTGACGGCAGATTATGGGCTTCGTCGAGAATCAGCAGCGTGCGGGCGGGATCGAAGCCGGGTTGTTCGTAGAACAGGCCCCGATTGCGCGGTGCGAACACGTAGTTGTAGTCGCCGATCCAGACGTCGTTGAACGCCAGGGCGGCACGGGTGATCTCGTAAGGACAAATCGTCGCCGCCCGGCCCGCGGCCCGCAGGGCACCGAGGTCGCGGGCCTCATTTTCGAAGAGATAAAAACGGGCGAGCCCGCTTTGGGGCCACCGGGTTTCCAGGTCGGCCAGAAACGCGCAGTTTTCCCGCACGCAATGAAACGTGTGGTTAATGCAATGTTCGCTTTTGTTGCGGACGTGCCAGGCCGCGACGGCGGTCGGGGTGGAGGCGGGAGGCGGGGGGCGGGAGGTCGAGGGATTGGGATCAGCTCGTTCAGATGAGGTTTCGGGTTTTTCGGGAGCTACGGCCTCCGGCTGCGTCATTCCGGTCAATGTCCGGACGACCTGGATCTGGCCGGTCGATTTACTGGTGAGATAAAGCACCCGTTCGAAATGGCCGGCGCGGAGTTGTTGGAGCGCGCATTCGAGGAGCATGCCCGTTTTTCCGAATCCAGTGGGCGCTTCGAAAAAAACGGCACCGTGATGGTCGCGCAGGACGGTCTCGAGATCGAGCCGCGTGGTTTCCTGGCCGGGCCGCAGTTCGGTGAAGGCAGGGCGAAACTGCAGCGAACGCAGCCGCGCGCGCGCACGCAGGCGCAGGTCGAGAAATTCCGTGACCCGCTCGAGCTGGATGCGGAAGAGCGCGTCGTCGGCCGGGGTGAGGTGAATGGTCTGCGCCAGGCCGCTGCCGGCCTCGACGAACATCAGCTCGGCGGCCACCGGCCCCGTCGCAGAGGCCGCGGCGGCGGCGATTTTCCAAAGCGCAACGTAAGCGGCGAGTTGCGCGAAGTAGCCCGGATAGTCCGCGCGCAATTCGCGTTCATCGGCGGGCAGCGGCCGCGTGACGGTTTTGATTTCGCGGAGAATGACCCGGCCAATGCTGGAAAGCTGCTGGTCGATGCGGCCGGTGAGTTTCAAGGTCCACCCGCGATGAAAAATCCGGCCATCGATGGCGACTTCGAACGCGGCATCCGGCTGGTCTGCCGCCGATTGGGCGCGAAGCTGCTGGTGCCAGTAGGTGCCGAGCTGGGCGCGCCAGATTCCCGCCGCTCCGCCGCTGCTATCCCGGGGTCCGACGGTGAAATCGGAGAATTCACCGACACTCAGGCTGGCGGTGCGCTGGTCGAGGGAGAATTCCATGCAGAGCTCTCACCAAACACGCGAATTAGCGGAAAAGAAAGCTCTCCCTGCGCTTTTGCAGCGGCCCAGCCTCATTCGGATTTTTAACCACAAAGGGACAAAGACACGAAGCAGACCCATGCAGCTGAACAAGCCAGAGGATCGCCTTTGTTCCTTTGTGTCTTTGTGGTTAATAATCCGGGCGGATTGAAGGTCCGGCCTACCTCGGGTCCATCAGGATCTCTGTGTTGCTCCGCAGGTAGTCTTCCAATCGCTGATGCAGGCGTGCGACTTCTTTCGGGAAGGCGGATTGCGCGGAGAGGGGCTGGTTAAGCAGTGCAGCCACCCCGGTGCGATCAGCAGACGAAAGAGTGGGAATCCATTGCTGCTTGATCGGATACCCTTCGTCGCGGGCGAAACAGTACAGGCTTTTGAAAAAAACAATGTCGGGCCGGCTGGCAGTGCCGAACGCGCCAAACGCCATGCGCAGGAGAGCGGCTACTTGTTCGCGGCTGTCTTCGTGCACCGGATTCCGGGCGATGAGGGCCGCCAGCGCGGAGGCGAACCGCAGCGCGTCATAGCTGCGACCGATGTCGGCATGGCGCGCAATGAGCCGGGGTTCCTTGACGAACCAAGTCTGTCCCTCGTTGGACGTTTCGAGCCAAAGCGAGACTTCGTCGAAAAGGTCGAGACCCACCTGGGTGGCAGTGGGCTTGCTGGCCGCGCTGGAAAGCGAAGTCGGCCGCTTCGGTACGCGTTGCAGCACCAGCATCGCGCCGTGCTCCGCTGAAAACACCGTGAAGGTCTGAAATGTGTCCGCGGCTGGACGCTTGAGCAGGACAAAAGCGTCGGTCTGAAGAGTGCGGGCGGGCATCGGGGAGCCTCGTTCTCGTTCCTCGTTCTCTTCTCATCCGAGGGCAAGTCGGCGGAGAACGAGAACGATTATTTTATCAGGATCGTGGTTTTCACCAACGGCCAGGGTGGCACCACTGCGCCGCCGGAAATGATCATCTTCATCCCGTCGCCGACGCTCATGTCCAGTTCTACGATTTCGCTGTAGGGGAGGAGTAGAAGAAATCCGCTGGTCGGATTGGGTGTTGTCGGAACGAAGACTGTCCACACGACCTCGGTGGTTTTGGCCTGGGCTTCGCCCTGGGTTTTGTTTGTGAGAAATCCAATCGACCAGACGCCATTGCGGGGAAATTCCACCAACACCACCTTGTTGAACAGGTTGCGGTTCTTGGTCCCGAAGGTGTCGACGATCTGTTTGACGGTATTGTAGACTGCGCTCACCCCGGGAATGCTCTGGATGAAGCGGCCGCCGACGCTGAGGAAGTACTTGCCGAACACATAGCGTGAGACGTACCCGAGCAGGGTTACCAGGGACACGACCACGATGGTCCCCGCGGCGTCCCAGATCAGTGGTAAATCGCGGATCCGCTCCGGGAGGTGCGAGATGAACAGCGGGGTGATCGTGCCGCCGACGAGCTCGATGATCTTGCGAAACGCCCAGATGGTAACCACCAGCGGTGCGAGCAGAAACGCGCCGGAAAGAAACGCATTGCGAACGCTGATAAAACGGGAGGCGGGGGTTTCAGACATGTCCCGAGCATTTTAGCGCACCGCGGACCACGAACGCACGGAAAAAGCGCTGTCTCTCAACTGATCAAGGCGAAGTCTCTGGTGAACGATCTCCGGATTTTTACCACAAAGATACAAAGGCACAAAGAAAACCCCGGAAATGATTTTATGGTTCGATCCACCAACCTGGCTCGAACTTTGTGTCTTTGTATCTTTGTGGTTAAAAATCCGGACGGTTTGGAAACCCGGCTTACTTGCGGCTTCGTTTCCGCGGTGAAAGGGCCAGTTCAAACTGCGGAATGCAGCCGGCCGTGCGCAACAAGGCGAGTGCCCGGGCCTCCGCGCGCCGCATTGCCCTTTTTTTCACCGGCTGGAGATCGTCGTGCCCCGCCAGGTGCAGCCAGCCATGCACCACATACAGCAGCAACTCTTCGCGAAAATCCCTCCGGTGCTTTTTCGCGTAGGCCGCCG
>CAMAPG010000211.1 GCA_945859965.1 Opitutus sp. GAS368
GCGGCGCGCAGGTCGCCGTGGAAAAGCTTCACGCCCAGCTTGCGCAGGCTCTCGCGGTTGGTCTCGCTGCCCGGCCGGATAAAATTGTCCAAACCGAAGAGCTCATGGCGGCCGCCGCTTTCGGCCAGGACTCGAGCCAAGGTGCTGCCAACAAAGCCGCACACTCCCGAGATAAGAATTCGCATGGATGCACCCTTGAGAAAAACCCTGCCTACGGGAAGCGTTTTTCCGGTGTCCTCGGAGCTGTTCGGGAAATGCCGGTTGCTTTAGATTCTCGTAGCGAAACGCGCCTGTCCTCCGACTTGTCCGCCATAGCTCTTTGAGCGACGGCGGAAGGCTTGGCGAAGGGGGATGAGCGTTTCGGGTTCGGACGAAAGCCTCACGGCTTTCGCTACTCGGAGAGACGAATTCCCCAACAGCTCCTAAGGCTTGGAGGGTTTCTTCGCCGCTTCCTCCGCCGTCGCCTTGCGCTGCAACTCTTCGTAGGCCTTGCGCTGCTGCAGGCCGATATCGAGGAGATCACTGACGAGCATGCGCGCTTCCCGTTCCTGTTCCTGCTGGACGGTGAGGGGCGGGGCCGGCTGGGAGGAGGAGGGCGCAGCCGCGGGAGAAACACCTGGGGCGAGAGGGGCCGGCTGAGTGCCGGATCCGACGATGGTCTTGCGCAAAGTCAGGAGTTTCGTCTGTCCCTGGACACGTACCAGCGCCTGTTCGGCCACCGGATCGCAGCTTAGTACCTCGAGCCCTTCCACACTGGTGCCCACGGCAATCCAGCGGCTGCGTTGCGTGCTTGGGATGTAAAGGCTGACGAACGATTTTTTGCCGATGACGCTGATTCCCGCGAGCTGCAGGTTATCGGCGGAAGGCGGCTCGGCGGTGGTCTGGGCTTTGCCCGGCGGCAAAAACGGGGACACGGGCGGGGCGTTCTCGCCACGCGCGGACGATACTGCCGTTGCGCTGAGCGTGAAAAAAGCCAGGACTGCCAGGAGGGAACGGGAAGACATGCCGCCCCGAACCATGACGGGGATTGCAGGCAGGTCAACTCGGCTGGATTCCGGGTAGCATCCTAATTTCTCCGGCTCTGATCCAATTAATCGTCCTTCATTCTCGTCGGCACAGTGCTGTTCAAGAAACGTCTATCGGCGGGCGGTTTTGACTTTAACCTATTAAGTAAAAGTTGAGATCAGCCCCGTATGAACAAAATGGCGATGGAGTCGTGTCCGGACTGCTGGAAGCGGCGCCAAGAGATGGCGCAGGGGTTGGATCGACTTTTACTTAATAGGTGAAAGTCGAAGCGGACCAGCGGATCAATTTCAGCGGTTCGCCTTCGTGTCTTTGTCCCTTGGTGGTGAACCTTCCGTCTGCTGAAAAATCACGAAATGCGGCCGCGGCAACGTTTCGATCGTCGCTTCCGCAAGGTGCTCAAGTCGCCTGGGGCGGGCGCTTTTTCCAGGCCTCGACGATCTGCCGGATGGTCTCCTCGAGGGACTGCGTGATATCCCACGCCGGATAGTGCGCGCGCATTTTGCGCAGGTCGCTGTAATAGCAGATGTGATCGCCGGCGCGATTTTCCTCCACATAGGTGGAAACCTGGGTACGGCCGGTGAATTTCTCCGTGAGCTTGAAGGCTTCCAGGATCGACGTGCTGTTGGCCTTGCCGCCGCCGAGATTGTAAACCTCGCCCGCGCGCGGGGCTGCGATAAACGCGGCCATGAAACGGGCGACATCCAGGGAGTGGATGTTGTCGCGGACCTGTTTGCCCTTGTAGCCGAAGATCCGGTATTCGCGGCCTTCGAGGTTGCATTTCACCAGGTAGCTCAGGAAGCCGTGCAGTTCGACGCCCGAGTGATTGGGACCGGTGAGGCAACCGCCGCGCAGGCAGCAGGTGGGCAGGTTGAAATAGCGGCCGTATTCCTGCACCATGACATCGGCGGCGACCTTGGACGCGCCGAACAATGAGTGTTTCGACTGGTCGATGGAAAAAGTCTCGGCGATGCCATGGGCGTAAGCCGGATCGGCATAGTCCCAGCGGGTGGCCAGTTCCTGCAGCGCAATCCGGTTCGGGGCGTCGCCGTAGACCTTATTGGTGCTCATGTGCACGAACGGTGCCTCCGGGCAGGCCTGGCGCGCGGCTTCGAGGAAATTGAGCGTCCCGACGGCGTTGGTGTCGAAATCGTCGAAGGGGATGGCGGCGGCGCGATCATGGCTGGGCTGCGCGGCGGTGTGCACAATCACGTCGGGCCGCAGCGCCTTGACCAGGGCGAGTACGCCGGCGCGGTCGCGGATGTCCACTTCATGGTGTTTGAAACCGGGCAGGTCGCGACTGAGCCGCTGCTGGTTCCAGCGCGTGTCGCCCTGTGGTCCGAAAAAGACTGCCCGCTGGTTGTTGTCCACCCCGTGAATGGTGAAGCCGCCCTCGCGGGCAAAGTACGTGCAGACCTCGGAGCCGATCAGACCGGAGGAGCCCGTGACCAGAAGCGTTTTAGGCATGGGAGGAAAGAAACTCAGTCCAGTTTAACAAACCGGTATTTAACCACCGCGACCAACCAGGTGAGAGGATCGCGAATCATGGAAACCTTTTTTCCTTCTTTAAAGGAACGCGAGCGATAAGAAATCGGAATCTCGATGGGGCGATAGCCTTTGCGCACCAGCTTCATCAGGAGCTCCCAATCGAAATCAAAACGGTTGGCGTCAAAGGTGAGTCCGGCAATGCAATCGCGGCGGAAGACCTTGTACATCGTGAAGGGATCGCGCAGCCAGACGCCCAGGGCGGCGTTGATCATCAGCGTGAAGGTCCAGTGCGCGAGGTTGAGCACGAAGGCATGCACCGGCTGGTCGTCGAACATGCGGATCGCCCAGCCGCCCTGTCCGTGACGCGACCCGAGCACGAACGACTGGCGCCCCGCGATGATCGGAGCCAGCAGGACTTCGTAGTCCGCCAGGTCGTATTCAAGATCCGCGTCCTGGATGATGATGATGTCGCCGGTCGCCGCTGCGAGGCCGGCGCGCACGGCATGGCCTTTGCCGCTGGGTTTCTCCTCCAGGATGATTTTTACGCGGGGCTGACCCTGGTAGCTGAGAACGATGTCCCGCGTGCCATCCGTCGAATTGCTTTCCACGAGGACGAGCTCGATCTGCACCCCGGAGATCTGTTTGGCCAGCAGTGCATCCAGCGCCTCGCGCGCGGTGGCCCGTTCGTTGAAGATGGGCACGATGACCGTCAGCGTGCAGGGGATGGGGAGGGGTTTCATAATGACCGGGCCGCGGAAGGACGGGAAGCCTTGCGGGCCAGCGCCAGCATCCCGCTGCCGACGAGGCGGCGGGGCTTTTCCTTTGCGCTGCGGGAAAGACAGTTTCCGGCCAGGCGGACCAGCGAGGTCCAGAGCGGAATGGAGTACGATTCAAAATGGGCCTGCACATTAGTGGAGGGAAATCATTTTGTAGCCGGGAAAAAACCGGACATCTTCAAAATCCGTCTGCACCAAAAGCGATTCCAGCGTGCGGCGGTTGAAGTACGACATGTGCTCGGTCTTGAATTCCATCCAGCGGCGGCGCATCAGCCGGGCGCTCCAGGAATCGGTGCTGGGGGTGGCGATCAGGACCACTCCGCCGGGCTTCAGGCAGTCCCGGACGCTGAGGAGAAACCCCCGGGGATTGCGCACGTGCTCGATGACGTCGGAGAGGATGCAGACATCGAAAGACTCGCGCGGCAGGCCCGCCTGGGACAGTTCTCCCACCCGGACTTCCCCGCGGACGAGCTTGGAACGAGCGCGCTGCGCGGCGTGTTCGGAGTATTCCACGCCCACGACCTCGTAGCCCTTCTGTTCGGCCGCGTGGAGAAAATAGCCGTCGCCACAGCCCACCTCCAGCAGCCGGCCGGAAGAAATGCCCTCGCTGGCGAGCCGGTCCAGATAAAGTTCGGCCGTGGCGGTTTTCAGGGCGGCGACCTGGGCGCGCATGCGCTCATCGGTCGCGCCCAGGAAATAATCCGCCGAATAAATCCGGCGCAAAACCTCGTCGGACGGTTGCGGGTGAAGAAAGAGGAAGTCGCAGGCACCGCAGCGCCATACCGTGGCATCGGGGATCTGAAAGAGAGCGCGCGTGCGCGTCTGGCTGCAGACCGGGCATTGGGCGGCGGTGGTTTCGGTCATTTTCGTTTCGGAGAGATAAAGGAGACGAAGCAGGGAAACAGGATCTCAACCCGTGGAACGAAGGTGGATGGAGAGGCGGAGTCCGGTGGTTTCATCAGCAAAAAGGCTCTCCGTCATGCGGAAGTCGCAGGCTGAACGCTACACTTTTTTCGATCCCCGTCCTCTTCGTTAAGAGTGGGTGCCGTTTTTTCGCGCCGGCGATAGCGGTTATTCAACCATCGGGTGTCTTTCTGGGAGAAAGTTTGGCCAAGAGAATTAAATCACAATTTTTACGCCGGGTTGCCCGAGAGTGGCGACAGCCACCGCTCTGGCTTTTGCTGGCGGCATGTGCCGGGGTGCTTTACTTGCGCCGGCCCGACGCTTTTGTTCGCCCCCAGTTCTGGGCGGAGGACGGGGTCTTTTTCCATGCCGACTTCACGCTCGGCCTGCGGGCGGTTTTTCAACCGTACGCCGGATACCTGCATCTCATTCCGAGGGTGATTGCGGTTCTCGGGTCGTTCCTGGATCCGCGGTGGGTGCCGGCGTGTTATGTCTATTCGGCGCTGGGCGTGACGCTCTATGTCGCCGGACGCACGCAGTCCTCCCGCTTGCCCTTTTCTTCCCATGCGGGCTATGCGCTCGCGGTCGTGCTGGTGCCGGATGCGCCCGACGGATTGATGAATATCACCAATCTGCAATTCATCCTGGCGGCAGGACTGGTGCTGGTGCTGATTTCCCGGGATCCTGAAAGCCCGATGGCTTTTGCCCACGATGTGGGGGCAATGGTCCTCTTGGGTTTAACCGGTCCGTTCAGTGTCATGTTCGCCCCCTTTTTTGTCATCCGGGCCTGGACGCGTCGCACCCGCGGCAGTGTGGTCCTGGCGGCGCTCGCGGTCGTCACGGGCGGAGTGCAGCTTTGGATGATTATTTTCCACCCGTTGATTTTGCCGGTCGATCCCGGCGCGCACATCGACTGGGCCTATGGGTTGGCTTTGCCCGGCGCGCGCATCGGCGGCTCGTTGTTTGCCGGGCGGTATTTCCCGGTTGAAGCGTCCGTACTGCTCCAAAATGTCCTCGGCCTGGGAGTGGTCGCGCTGATCGTTTATCTGGCGATGCAGTGGAATGCCCGCCGTCGGGCCGAAGGGTTTTTGCTGCTGGGAGGCTGCTGCCTGGCGCTCATTGCCAGCACGGTTTTCCGCCAGCGCCATGGATTGGAGGTCATGTCGCATGCGGGTTATGGCTCACGTTATTTCTACCCGTCGCAGTTGATCGTCCTTTGTTTACTGCTGCTGGCGGTGGCCAAAGGCGGATGGTCGATACGTGGTGCCTTGGTTATGCTTTCCGTTTTTGCGCT
>CAMAPG010000212.1 GCA_945859965.1 Opitutus sp. GAS368
CCATGCCGTGCTCGACGGCGTCGGCCAGCCGATCGGGGACAACGGCTCCTTCGCCATCGGGCCGGCGGCACTCCGCGCCAACCTCATTTTGCCGGACGCCTTCCACAGTGCCCAAAACTGCCTGGTGTCATTGGTGAGGGAGGAAGGGCGTCTCTGGTTTGAAGAGAGCGGGGTGGCTCAGGCCAATGTGAGCAATGCTGAGTCCCCGTCGCGCACTCCCGTCGAAGCGGGTGATCGCCTCACGATTCGCTGCGGAACGGCGTCGGCCGAGATTCTGTTCGTCCACTGTCGCGAGGCGGCTGGGTTGCGGTAACGGGCATCCGGACCATGTCGATTTCCGCCAAGCGCCGGGATACGGAAGTGTTCAGCCTGGCTTTTCTGGACTGCATTTGTTGCGGGTTCGGCGCGGTCCTGCTGGTCTTCATCCTGACGGTTTCCCAGAAAACGAGCCTGGATAAGGAGAACGTCGATGATGTGCGGGCGCGGGCGAGCCGGATGGACCAGGCGGTGACGGCGAGCCAGGCGGACCTCGACCGCCTGGCGAAGGTTCTTGCTGCGGCGCAACTGGAGCTGGACGATTTGCAGGCAAAGAACAATCAGGACCAGCTCAAGCTGTCCGCCCGGCAGAAGGAACTGCTTCTCATGCTGCAGCAAACCGGGGCGTTGAAAGACGCGCTCGCGAATCTGCTGGGCGAAAAGAAGGCGCTGCCGACGGAGGATCACGCTCCCATTCCGATTCCCAATCTCGATCGCAGCCAGTACCTCACCGGGGTCAAGTTGCAGGGCCAGTATGTCGTTTTCCTGGTGCGCGTTTCCGGCAGCATGCTGGACGATACGATCGACACGGCGTCGGCGCGACTGGCGGATCCCGAATTTAAGAAACGCGAAGCGCCCAAGTGGCAGCGCACCCTGCGCGCGCTCGAATGGATGATCGCGACGCTGGAGCCCGAAACCCATTTTCAGATCCTGTTTTTCAATGACGATACCGTTCCCGTCCTGCCCAACCGGGCCGACGAATGGTTCAAGCCGAACGACCGGCAGGCGATGGGTGAGATCGTAAAAAAGCTCCACACGATCGTACCGCAAGGGGCGGCCAATCTGGAGCGGGCGTTCACGACGATCCGCTATCTGCCCCATCTGCCCGACAACGTGGTGCTCTTCACCGACGGACTGCCGACGAAGAGCGATTCCGTCGTGAGTGACGGCGACGTGGGTGAGGAGCAGCGCATCCGCTTTTTCAAGGTGGCGATCACCCAGCTCCCACCGCGGATTCCCGTCAGCACCGTCCTCTTTCCCATGAACGGGGATCCTGCGGCTCCCGGGCTCTACTGGGAACTGGCCAATGCCACCCGTGGAGCACTGGTTAGCCCCGCAAAATCCTGGCCCGACACATGATCCGCCGTCGTCCCACCCAGATCTTCAGCCTGGCCTTTCTTGACTGCATTTGCTGCGGGTTCGGCGCGGTCATCCTGATTTTTGTGCTCAGCATCGATTCCCAGGACAAGGTGAAGCAGGAGATCCTGGCGAATCTTCGCCGCCAGTTGGCCGCCCAGGCGGCGGCATTGGCGAAAATGAACATCAGCAAGGAGGATCTGGCCCGGAGCAATGCGCGGATTGCCACTCTGACCGTGGACCAGCGCCTGAAGAACGATTCGCTGCATTCGTTGCTCGCGGAGTTCGAGCAAAAGCTCCAATACGAAAAAAAGGGACTGCAGGCGCTGCTGGTCGATATTGATGACCTGAAAAAGGAGATCGCGGCGCGCCAGAAAAAGCCGGAAATGGTTCTGGCCGAGGTCAAGCCTCTGCCTGTGGGAGTGCCGGTGGGAAGCAATTACATCGCATTTGTGATCGATACGTCCGGTAGCATGCGCGATCCGGGCACGGGGGAATTGTGGTCGATCGTCCTGCAGAAAATTGAGGAAGTGCTCGACATCTATCCCACCGTCGAAGGCATCCAGGTCCTCGACTCCGACGGCCGGTTTGTGCTCGGTGGGGGTCGCAACGCCCGCTGGATTCCCGACAGTCCGGAAACTCGGGACGCGCTGCGGCGGGCGGTTCGGCGCTATGATGTTTACGGGAACAGCAATCCCGTGCCTGGCATTTTTCGCGCGTTGAGCACGCTCTACGATTCCGGCAACCCTAATATGAAAATGGGCATCTATATTTTTGGCGATGAATTCACCGATACCGCGGACGCCGCGCTCAAGCGGCTGGACCAGCTCAATCCCGCGGACGAAAACGGCCGCCGGCGCGTGGTGATCAACGCGGTTGGATTCCCCACGACCATTCGTTTCGAATTTTCCATGGGTAACACCGGCTTGAAATTCGCGAATCTCATGCGTGAGCTGACCTATCAGCACGGCGGGGCGTTTATTGCCCTGCAGGATTTATAACCGATCGGGTACGAGCGCTTGAGTCGCAACTGCGGGTTATAATTTCGTCCGCAGGATGGGGATTGGGCGTGGGGCCGTGGGTTTTACCCCGGTCTCTTCGAACCGGCTCCAACCCGCGTTGCCGATAAAGACAAAGTCGTTTCCGGCGATGCAGCCCAGGGCCGGTTCGGCCATGACGAGATGCGCGGACTCCAGCACGGTGATCTGAGTGACGGCATTGCCCCCGGCGTCGAGCGTGAGCCGCAGGATGCGCTTGGGACGCAGGCCGTTTTGCACTGCGATCAGGTCGCCGTTGGGCGCGAGGGACAGGCCATCGATTCCAATCATGGTCGTGGAGTGAGGTGAAGCCATGCGTTGTACCGTGTGGTTGACGGAGTCGATGCGCAGGAGACCGTTGGCATGATCGGCGGCGAAAATTGTCCCATCGGGCAGGATGACGAGTCCCTGCAGGGAAATGAATTCCTCGTGCGCGATGAAGCGTTCAAGCGCCTCGGCTCCGGCTGCGAGGCGCCAGATAACACTGGCGCCGCTGTCGGGAACAAGCACGGAACCGTCAGAGGCCAGCGCGAGATCGCCCAGGACATGTTCCTGGCCGTCGTGGGGCAGGGAGACCACCCGGCGCAAATCGTCCTGTGCCGAGGTCGAATTCAGCGAGGCCAGCCATTCCAGACTGCTCCGGAGCGTAACCCTGCATGGCGGAGACGGCCGTGGTCGCAGCCCATAATGTGCCGTGATCCTCATCCAGGACCAATCCAAAGATTCCCCAAAGCGACTGGTCCGGAGCACAGAATCGCCGGACCGAGCCCGATGCGGACCGGACCCAAATCGTGCGTTGATTGACATCGCCGAATAAAAATTCCCGGGGTTTTTCCCGCCAGGCGATGCCTTCAACCAAACCGGTCATGTCGCGCAAGGTGAAGTCAATCTCTCCCGCGCCAATCGGACGTAGATTCGCTTCGAGATGAGCGACCACGGTTTTGAAATCCTTGCGTCCCCGTAATCCGGCAAAGGCTTTTGCCTGGTCGACGGGCGAATGCATTCCCAGTGCGGCGACGCGCTCAAGGGTTGCGACCGCTTCCGTCTCCTGTCCGTTCACGGTTTGCGCCTCTGCGAGGTTGACCAAGAGGCGGGGGTAGTCGGGGCGAAGCGCCACGGCCTCGGTCATCTTGGCCAGAAATACCGGATAGTTCTTTTCCTCCTCGGCCGCGAGTGCTTCGCGGGCAAGTTCGCGGGTCGTGGCGATCGTTGAAGGCTCGCCGTGGAGCAACACGGCAAGGCCGAGCAGAACCGGGAGACGGCAGAATAGAAAACGAGGAAGATTCATGGCCCAAATCGGACCGCCGACGGGTTTCCCCAGGATAAATCTAAGCTCCCGGGCGCGGCGAAAAAATCAGCCACCTTGGAAGCCGTTGCTCGCAGGCTCAAAGGCCCAGGATTTTCCGGAAAATTCCGAACAACGCGTCGAGCGGGTTGCCGCCGCCGCTGTTTTGACCGCTGGCTGGCGATGACTGTCCGCCGGATTGTGATTGGCTGCCGCTCTGGCCACCGCTTTGCCCGCCCTTGCTCTGCTGGCTTCCTTGCTGGCCGCCGGAACTACCTTGGCTGCCGCTTTGCTGTCCGCTTTTAGCGGAAGCCGTCCGCTGGCTCCCTTGTTGTTGTCCGCCCTGGGTTTGGGATCCTCCCGCTTTCTGTCCCTGGCTGTTCTGTTGTCCCCCGGATTGCTGGGATCCGCCGCCTTGTTGCCCGCCGGAACCTGATTGGCCGCCTTGGTTTTGTCCTCCTTGCAAGCCGGCGAGTTGCTGGCCTTGGCCATCACCGTTGCTTCCGTTGAGGGAGCCCTTGTCGGTCCCACCTTTGTCGGCACCGTCCTTGCCGCCTGCACCTTTTCCGTCCGTGCTGCCCTGGCTCTTGCCGTTGGCCTGATCACCGGCGCCATTTTTGCCATCTTCGTTCGAACCGCCTTCCTTGCCGTAGGGATAACCGTCCTTGTCGTTGGAAATTCCGTCGCCGTCGGCATCCGTATCCTGGGCGTTCGGAATTCCGTCCCCATCCATGTCGCCGTCCTGAGAATTTGCGATTCCATCGCCATCAAGATCGCCGTCGGGGCCGTTTTTTCCGTCCTTCGGACCGCCGGAATAAGGGGTGTTGCCTCCGCCCTTTCCGTAAACGCCGGAATAGGTGAAGCGGACGAAATCGACCTGACTGGTTGAAAGGGTCGGGCGGTTGCGGATGGCCGCATCGCGCACGGTTTCCAATTCCCACATCTTTTTTCTCGCTCCCTCGCGATCGACGACGGGGCCGAAAAGGTAGGTGAGGTTCTGATGTTGATAACGGACATACCAGCCTTCGTCACTGGGACCGAGGCCGGTGATGTTGATGCCGCTGTATTTCTGGCGGAATTCGTCTGCGGCCAGCTTCCAGAGGTCGTCAATGGCTTCGACCGGATAGATCAGCGTGGCAGCCCGGAGAGCGTTCAGCCCGAAGAAAAACAGGGCGAAGAGAAAGTGAAAACGAAAAAGCTTCACAGGCGGTGAACGATTTTCATCGGGGCAACGACCTAGAGGCCGGAGGGCATGGTACGGCCCCGTTCGACTCCGCCCTGGCCGCGTCCGCCGCCGGAGCCTTGTTTGCCTCCGCCGGACGTGGCTTTTTCCGATTGCTGGGTGTTGCCCGCCGGCTGTTGCGAACCAACGATGGCGGGTGACGAAGCGATTGGTTTGATCTGCATGGCCGAATCGCCGAGCGCAACCTTGGGTGGTTTTTCGCCCAACCCGGCGAGATCGGCCGATTCGCCGCCGTTGCCATTGGGGATTAATTCGCCCACTTGCGAACCCTCTGCTTTGGCTTTGGGATCGTTTTGCGCCACGCTTTTGCTGCCGCCGCCACCTGCCGCATTTTCCGGGGGTTTGCCGGTTCCGGGATCGGAACTTCCGCCTCCCGGAGTCATTTTGGAGTCATCGGTGGGTGCGCCGCCCCCGCCCGCCGCGGTCGCCTGGTCGGGCTGGGCTTTGCTGGCGTTGTCGCTCTTTTCCTCGCTGCCGGGAATTTCGAATTCGCCGAGCATCCCGTGTTC
>CAMAPG010000213.1 GCA_945859965.1 Opitutus sp. GAS368
GGGCTATCCCATTGGATTTCTCGAACAGGAGCCGCAACTCACCCCCGGGGCCACCGTCCGGGCCTGTGTCGAGGAAGGCGTGCAACACCTGACCTCGCTCACCGCGGCCTACGACGCGACGTGGGATGAAATCAACGAGGCCCCGGACGATGCCGCGAAGGACCGAATCATGGCGAAGCAGGGGGAACTGCAGGAGAAAATCGACGCCTTGGGCGCCTGGGACGTCGCTCCCCAGGTGGAGATGGCGATGGAGGCGTTGCGCTGTCCGCCGCCGGACCAACCCGTGGACAAACTTTCCGGCGGTGAACGGCGGCGCGTGGCGCTCGCGCGACTCTTGCTGCAGAAGCCCGCGATCCTGCTGCTGGATGAGCCCACCAATCATTTGGACGCCGAGAGCGTGCACTGGCTCGAGCAACATCTCGCGCGCTACGAAGGCACGGTCATCGCCGTGACCCACGACCGTTATTTCCTCGATAACGTGGCGCAATGGATTCTCGAGCTGGCCCACGGGCACGGCATTCCGTGGAAGGGCAATTATTCGTCCTGGCTCGAACAGAAGCAGGCGCGCCTTGGGGTGGAGCAACGCACCGAGGACCGCCGCCAGAAGGCGATGGCCCGCGAGCTCGCCTGGATCCGCCAGTCCGCGAAGGCCCGCGTGGCCAAATCCCAGGCGCGCATCAGCGCCTATGAGACGATGCTCAAGCAAAACGTCGCGGAGAAGGAAAAGGAGTTCGAGCTGCTCATCCCGCCCGGCCCCCGGCTTGGCACCCTCGTCGTGGACGCCACCGATCTTGCCAAAAGCTACGGCGACAACGTGCTGTTCGAACACGTGAATTTTTCCCTGCCGCCGGGTGGAATCGTCGGGGTCATCGGACCCAACGGCGCGGGCAAGACCACGATGTTCCGGTTGATCACGAAGATGGAACAGCCCGACTCGGGTGTCCTGCGCGTGGGCGACACGGTGAAGATTGCGCACGTGGACCAATCGCGCGATTCGCTGCCGGACGCGGCCACGATTTGGGAGGCGATCAGCGACGGGGAGGAAATCATGCGGCTCGGGGGCCGGGAGATCAATTCCCGCGCCTATTGTGCGCAGTTCGGTTTCACCGGGCCCGACCAGAAGAAAAAAGTCGGGGTGCTTTCGGGCGGTGAACGCAACCGGGTGCACCTCGCGCGGCTGCTCAAAAGCGGCGCGAACCTCATCCTGCTCGACGAACCGACCAACGACCTCGATGTGAATTCGATCCGCGCGCTCGAGGAAGGCCTGGAGAATTTCGCCGGCTGCGCGGTGGTGGTCTCGCACGACCGCTGGTTCCTCGACCGGGTCGCGACGCACATCCTCGCGTTCGAAGGCGACAGCACCGTGCACTGGTTTGCGGGGAATTATTCGAGTTACCTCGAGGATTTCCGCCGGCGGAAAGGCAAGGAGGCCGACCAGCCGCACCGGATCAAGTACCGCAAGCTGACGCGGTAACGAGGGGAACACGAAGGGCACGGAGAACACGGAGCCGGGCTCCTCTCGGTGTTCTCCGTGCCCTCCGGGTTAAAAACCCGAAGAATGGAATCCCCTGTGCGCTTGCGAGGATCGGGCAATGACGTATTTTGGAGTCATGCGCTTCGCTTTGCTTCTTTGCTCCTTTGGGTTTTCTTCCCTCGCTATGTCCGCCGCCGATTCGTCCTCCAAAAAAACTGAAGCGCTCGTGCTTGGCGGAGGTTGTTTCTGGTGCACGGATGCGGCCTACAAACTCCTGCCCGGCGTGAAAGGGGTGACCTGCGGATATGCCGGCGGCAAGGAGGCCAATCCGACTTACGAGCAGATTTGCAACCACCAGACCGGCCATGCGGAAGTCATCCGCATCGAGTTTGATCCCGCGCAGACTACCCTGGACAAGGTGCTCGATTTTTTTTGGGAAGTGCACAATCCCACGCAGGTGGGCGGCCAAGGCAACGATCACGGCCCGCAGTACCGCTCGATCATCCTCTACGCGAACGCGGAGCAGAAAGTCGCGGCCGAGAAATCGCTCGCGGAAGCGCAGAAAACCTTCACCAAGCCGATTACCACGGAGATCGTGCCGCTGACGAAATTCTGGCCTGCCGAGGACTACCATCAGGACTATTTCGCGAAGAATCCTTACCAAGGCTATTGCCAGGTCGTGATCGCGCCGAAGATCAAGAAGCTGAAGGACTCGCCAGCGGTGACCAAGTAAGGGGAGAGGGGCGCTTTCCGGCGGGGAAGAAAAAGCGGCTGATTCGACAATTGCCGATTCCTGGCAACCTTGCGGGCATGCCTGAATCCACTCCGGTCAACACTGCCGATGCCGGTATCGAAGTGCGCAGCCACTACGCGCGCAAACGGCACGTACTCGTCACGCGGGCCGATTTTTCCGACCTCTTTGTCGACTATTATCTCCATCTGGCGGACCACGGATTGAAGCCCGAGCCGGCGCACGACGCCATGTTCAAGCGGGCGCTGGCGGCCTTCACGCTGCATTGCGCCTCGCGGCCGTGGAACGAACTCACCGCATGGACGATCAATTTCCAGGATCCGCTGGTGAACATGTTTCTCGTGGGCGACAACGACACGGGGGCGATTGCGGGCCGGGTCTTCACGGAGAACGTGAAGGCATTGCCGGAGAATGTGTTTTACGCCGACGTGGTCCGCGATGCGCAGCCGCCGCGGCGGAGTGCGGTGAACTTTACCGGCGCCGATCCGCTCGTAGCCGCCGAGCGGTTTTATGCCCAAAGCGAACAGCGGCTGGCGCGCTTTTTCCAGTTGGGCGAGGAGGAGTTTGCGCTGGTGACCGAACATCCCGATTGCGATCTGGAATGGCTCAAGGCGCTGACGCTGGAACAGGTGAGGGATTTGGACAAAACGGAGGATCTCTCCCTGCTCGAGCGCCGGGTGTACCGGTGGCACTGCGGCTGCAACCAGCGGCGCATGCTCGAAGTCCTCGCCCCGGTGATGCTGCAGGATCCCGACGCCCTGTTTGGCGAAGAGCCCAAGCTGGAGATCCGCTGCCCCCGTTGCGGAGCGCGTTATCTCATCACGCGCGAGACCCTGGAAGCGTTCGTGCAGCAGAAATAGTGGCGTTCGTCGGAATTATTTCAGAAGGCAACGAAGGAAACGGAGAGAGAGGATTTGTCTTCCGGCACTTCGTTTCCTTCGTTGCCTCCTGTAAAATGGCTTGGGGATCGACTTGGGCGCGCTGGGAACTTGCAGGAGGAGGTGGCGTGCGTATTAACGTGCGGACCGCGCCACTTCCGGCCGGTCGACCTGACGCATGTCTCCTCTCGAAATTGCTGCCACCCTGCTGGGCGTAATCGGCGTCTGGCTGATGATCCGCCAGAATATCTGGGCGTGGCCGGTCGGCTTGGTGCAAGTCGCGACCTTTGGCTGGGTCATGTACCGCTCGAAACTGTACTCGGATGCGATCCTGCAGGTCTTTTTTTTCCTGATTCTCGCCTATGGCTGGTGGCATTGGTTGCGCGGACGAGGGCGGCAGGAAATCGGCTTGCCGGTGACGCGCCTGAGCCGGGCCAAACTGCTCGGCTGGATCGCGCTGGGTGCGGCCGCCGCCTGGGCTTGGGGCGACTATATGCACCGGACCACCCAGGCGGCCACGCCGCACTGGGACGCGTTCATCCTCATGTTCAGCCTGATCGCGCAATGGTTGCAGGCGCGAAAGCAGCTTGAGACCTGGAGCTTCTGGCTCGTCGTCAATGTGGTCGCGATGGCGGTTTATTGGAGCAACGGCCTGCCGCTGATGGCTGCGCTCTCGGTCGTTTATTTCGGCATGGCTGTGGCAGGATTGCGCTCGTGGAAGAAGTCGATGGCCACACCATGAGCCGGGACATTCAACGCATCGTGGTGTTTGGGCCTGAATCGACGGGGAAAACCACGCTGGCGCAGCGCCTGGCCGCCCATTTTCAGGAGCCGTGGTCGCCTGAATTCGTGCGTGAATTCTGGGATGTCCGCGGAGGGACGGTCGCGGCGGAGGATCTCGGGACAATCGCGCTCGGCCAGCTGGCCAACGAGGAATTGGCCGAAGAGCGGGCGCAGCGCGTGATGTTCGCCGACACCGACCTGCTGACCTGCGTGCTGTGGGACGATCTGCTTTTTCCCGGCGCCTGTCCTCCCTGGGTGCGGACGGAGGCCGAGGAACGGGCGCGGAGTTCCGCCCTGTATCTGCTCTGCGATACGGACATCCCGTTCGCGCCGGACCCGCAGCGAAGTTTCCCGGACGAATCCGGCCGGGCGATGTGCCGGAAACTTTGGCGGGAAACGCTCGAGCAACGCGGCCTGCCCCTGGTGGACATCCGGGGCGACTGGGCCGCGCGGGAAGCGACGGCGATTGCAGCCGTGGCCGCCGTGTTGGCGCGAAAGCAGTGACGGGAGGCCGACGAAAACCGGCAAACGCTTTGACGTGGGGCGGGCTGTAGGATTCAACCCCTCCATGGATCCAACCCCAGGGTCATTGTCCTCCGCATCGCCCCCGCGCAGCACACTCTATCTCCAGGTGCTGGTCGCAATCGTGATTGGCGTGATGGTGGGTTATTGCTGGCCGAACTTCGGGGCTTCGCTGAAGCCATTGGGTGACGGCTTCATCCGGCTGGTGCGCATGCTGATTGCCCCGATCATTTTCACCACGGTGGTGGTGGGCCTGGCGGGGATGGGGGATCTGAAAAAAGCCGGACGGGTGGGATGGAAGGCGTTGGTCTACTTTGAAATCGCGACGACCTTCGCCCTCATCATCGGCCTGGTGGTAACCCACCTGTTTACCCCGGGCATCGGGTTCAATGCCGATCCCTCGACGCTCGATGCCAAGGCAGTCGCTTCTTACACCGCGGCGGCGAAGAGTCTCAGTACGGTCGATTTTTTCCTCCATCTGATCCCCAACAGCTTTGTCAGCGCGTTTGTCGACGGGGATATTTTGCAGGTTCTGCTGCTGGCGATCCTGTTTGGCATGGCGCTCGGCCGGCTCGGCGATCATGGCCGCCCGGTTTTGAATCTGCTGAATGAGATCGCCCGGGTTTTCTTCGGGATTGTCTCCATTGTCACCCGACTCGCCCCGATTGCGGCGTTTGGAGCGATGGCGTTTACGATTGGAAAATATGGCCTGCAGACGCTCGTGTCGCTGGGGGCGTTGATGCTCTGTGTTTATCTTACGTGCGCAGTTTTCGTTTTTGTCGGTCTGGGTGCCACGGCCTGGCTGGCGGGATTCAGTCTCTGGAAGATTTTGAAACTGATCCGCGAGGAGCTGCTCATTGTGCTGGGTACATCCTCCTCCGAACCGGCCCTGCCCGGCCTGATGCAGAAAATGGAGCAGGTCGGATGCGCGCGTCCCGTCGTCGGGATCGTCGTCCCGGCGGGTTATTCCTTCAACCTCGATGGGACCTGCATTTATCTGACCATGGCGGCCCTCTTCATTGCCCAAGCCACCAACACCCACCTGACCTTGATGGA
>CAMAPG010000214.1 GCA_945859965.1 Opitutus sp. GAS368
GTTCGCCCACGCGCGCGCGCGGTGGCGGAAGCAAAACTCCCGGCGGCGAATCGGGCGTGTTTTCAAGCCCTTCGTTGGAGCCGTAAACGCCGATGAGCATTTCGACGCGGTCATAGTACGGCGCGAGATCCTCGTAGCTGATCGGCCAGTCAAAACCGAGGCCGTCGCGGCTGCGCGGCTTGAAATCGTAAGGCCCGTTGCGCAGTGCAATCCGGCCCCAGTGATTGGTGCGGCCGCCGAGCATGCGGGCGCGCCACCACATGAACTGGCGGTCGGGATCGCTGGACGCATTGGTGTACGGCTCGCCCGGCACCGCCCAGCCGCCATCGATCGTGGCATCGTAGAAGCCAAAAGGTTTTCCCGGCGTGCTCGATCCGCGCAGCGGGGCGCGGAAATTTTCCTGAAACATCGGTGTCTCCGGGCCCGGATCGTAGTTCCGACCCGCCTCGAGCATGAGCACCTTCGCCCCTTCCATCGCCAGCGTGTAGGCCGTCTGACCTCCCGCGGCTCCGGAACCGACGACAATGACATCGTACGTGGGTTTGGTTTTGCTCGCGGTGATAAGCGCCATGGGGAAATGGGTGGGAATAATCAGACAACCGGCAGAAGCTTCGGTCACCAGGGCAATGCAACCTTACCGAGCAGCGGAAGACTTTGCCGTTGCCCGGTCAACACTTACTCCCGTATCAGCGAAAATTTTCGCCGCCTCCGTCCGATCGGTTTCTGGCGCCGGCAAGGAACGAAGCGAACTTGCTCCTGACGAAGAAAGACGTTAAATTTTAGAGGAGAAATCCAGAGCGGGCTGGGATTTCGCCGCGGAAAATCTCCTGAAACTCCACCCGTTCGCGGGCGTCTTAACAGAACAAACACCCCCGCATGTCCAACCATCACGCCCATCCCTGCTGCGGTATCTCGACGAATCTCGAGGACTATTTTCTCACCCGTCGCCAGTTTCTCAACCGGGTGGGACTCGGGTTGGGGGCGCTCAGTCTCGCCACGTTGCTGGATCCCATGGATCTCATCGCGGCTCCCGGACCCACGCCGAACCTCAACCCTCTGGCCCCGCGCCCTCCGCCTTTCGCGGGCAAGGCCAAATCGGTCATTCATATTTTCGCGCAGGGCGCGCCTTCGCAGGTCGACACGTGGGATCCCAAGCCAGCGCTCACTCGCATGAATGGAAAAACGATCGGCGGCGACGGCGTCGCCATGGGTTCGCCCTTTGCCTTCAAACCGATGGGACGCTCCGGCATCGAAGTGAGCGAATTGTTTTCCAACATCGGGCAGCATGTGGACGACATGGCGGTGATCCGCTCGATGTACACGGACATCCCCGCGCATGAAGTCGCCACCGTATTCATGAACACCGGCTCGCTACGCATCACCAAGCCGAGCCTCGGCTCGTGGGTGGTCTATGGCCTCGGGACGGAAAACCAGAATCTTCCCGGTTTCATTTCATTGCGCACCGGCGGCCTGCCGCCGGGCGGCGCGGCCAATTACGGGTCGTCGTTTTTGCCCGGCGTTTACCAGGGCAGCAGCATCAACACCCAGGCGCCATCGGTGCAGCAGATGATCCAGAACATCCGCAACCAGTACCTCGGCAAAGGCGAACAGCGCCGGCAGATCGATTTTGTCCACCAGCTCGACGAACTGCAGGCCCGCAACCTGCAGCGCGATGCGGCGCTCGAGACCCGCCTGCAATCCTACGAAACCGCGTTCCGGATGCAGACGGAGGCGACCGATGCGTTCGACATCATGAAGGAAACCCCGGAAGTGCGGATAGCCTACGGCAACACCGCGCAGGGCAAACAGCTTCTCATCGCCCGCCGGCTCGTCGAGCGCGGCGTGCGCTTCGTGCAGGTCTGGCACGACGGGTGGGATCACCACCAGGACCTGGAGGAACGCATCACCAAGAAAGCCGGCGAGATCGATCAGCCGCTCGCCGCCTTGATGACCGACTTGAAACAGCGGGGCCTGCTCGATTCCACGCTCGTGGTCTGGGGCGGCGAATTCGGGCGCAAGGCCACGAAGGACAAAAACGGCTACGATACGCCGGGCCGCGATCACAACGCGCGCGCGTTCACCACGTGGATGGCCGGCGGCGGGATCAAGGGCGGAGTCGTCCACGGCGCGACCGACGAGTTCGGCCAGGAAGCGATCCAGGACAAGGTCCATGTGCACGATCTGCACGCGACCATCCTGCACTGCCTCGGGTTCGACCACACCAAGCTCACCTACCGTTTCAACGGCCGCGATTCCCGCCTGACCGATGTCGCGGGCAATATCGTGCAACCGGTCCTCGCGTGATGAATGAGTCTTTCGCAGTCTCCTCCTCCTCATGTGGGCGGGGTGCCCCTACCCCGCTCAAATCGCACTGCGGGGTGAGGGCACCCCGCCCACCGCTCGAGCCTCTGATGAGCGCATTGAGAGCAATCGGCTCCACTTTCCTCTTCTGTGCGCTCGGGATTCTCGTTTCCGCGGCGACCGCCGTGAAGCCCGCAGGTATTTCGGCGGAAGACCTGCAGTTTTTCGAAAACCGCATCCGGCCGGTCCTCGCGGACCATTGCTACAAGTGCCACGGTCGCGACGCCGACAAGGTGAAGGGAGGCCTCATGCTCGACACGCGCGAGGGGCTGCTGCACGGCGGAGACACCGGACCCGCGATCGAACTGGGCAATCCCGACAAAAGCCTGCTCGTCCAGGCCATCCGCTATACGGACGAAGACCTGCAGATGCCGCCAAAGGGCAAAAAACTTTCCGACGCGCAAATCGCCGATCTCACCGAGTGGGTCCGCCGCGGCGCGCCCGATCCCCGCAATCTCGCCGCCAAGGGCAGTTCCCTCGCCTACAGCGGGGTCGGCCGGCAGCACTGGTCGTTTCTCCCAGTGAAAAAATCCCCCGTGCCGGCCGTGAAGAATGCCGCCTGGTGCCAGTCGCCCATCGATGCCTTCATCCTGGAAAAACTCGAAGGCAGCGGGCTCAAGCCAAATCCTCCTGCCGACAAACGCACGCTGCTGCGTCGCGTCACCTTCGATTTGACCGGCCTGCCCCCGACGGAAGAGGAAGTCCGGGCGTTTGTCGCCGATACGTCTCCCGACGCCTTTGCCAAGGTCGTCGACCGCCTGCTCGCTTCGCCTCACTACGGTGAGCACTGGGGCCGCTACTGGCTCGATGTCGCGCGCTACGCCGACACCAAGGGCGAGCCGATCAAACGCACCGATCCGCGCTTTCCGCATGCGTGGACCTACCGCGACTACGTGACCGATGCCTTCAACCAGGACAAACCCTTCAATCAATTCATCATCGAGCAACTCGCCGCCGACCGCGTGCTGCTCGAGCAGCTGAAAAAGAAAAACGCCCCGGCGGCGGTGAATGCCGCGCCTCTCGCCGCGCTCGGGTTTCTCACGCTGGGAAACCAGTTCGAAGGCAATATTCACGACATCGTGAACGACCAGATCGATGTCACAACCAAGGCGTTCCTCGGGCTGACCGTGGCGTGCGCCCGCTGTCACGATCACAAATTCGACCCGATTCCGACCAAGGACTACTATTCGCTCTACGGCATTTTCGCGAATACGTTCACCCCGAAAAAATTCACCGCGCTGCCTCCGCTGCGTCCCGAGCCCAAAACGGCCGAGCTCAAGGATTATGTGGCGAAGATGCAGTTGTTGGAAAAGGAACAGGCCGACTTGCAGAAGGACTTCATCGCGTTTCGCCGCGACCGCGATCGTGACCCTCAAAAGCGCCAGGAATTCGTTCGCCGGCAGGTTGTGATCGAGCGCGATTTCGGCGACCTGGAGTCGACCCACCCGGCGGCCCCGCCCCGCGCCAACGTGCTCGTCGATGTCCCGCGACCGCACGACTATCCCGTGCTGCTTCGCGGTGAAGCGCAGAACAAGGGACCGGTCGTCCCGCGGCGTTTCCTGGAAATCCTGTCCGGGCCCAAGCGCCCCGAATATAAAAACGGCAGCGGCCGGCTCGAGCTCGCGACCGCCATCGCCGATCCCGCCAACCCGCTTACCGCCCGCGTTCTGGTGAACCGTGTTTGGCAGCAGCATTTCGGCGAAGGATTCGTCGCGACCCCCGACGATCTCGGCAACATGTCGTCTCCGCCCACCCATCCCGAGCTGCTGGACTATCTGGCGGCGCGATTCGTCGAGGGCGGATGGTCGATCAAGCAGCTCCACCGCCTGATCCTGCTCAGCAGCGTTTACCAGGAAAGCGGCGTGAACCAGCCCCAGGCGGCGGACCTCGACCCGGACAACAAATTGCTGTGGCGCTACAATCTCCGCCGGCTCGGCTTTGAGGAAATGCACGACTCCCTCCTCGCGATCGCAGGCACGCTCGATCCCAAGCTCGGGGGCAAATCGATCCCGATCGGCAACGCCGAGTTCGCCACGCGGCGCGCGCTCTACACCTACATCGATCGCCGCAATCCCGCCGAGATCCTCACGCAGTTCGACTATCCCAACCCGAACGTGCCGACCGGCCGCCGTTACCAGACGATCGTTCCCCAGCAGTCGCTCTTCCTGATGAATAGCCCGCTGGTGATCGAGACCGCGCGCCAGCTTGTACACCGCCCGCAGTTCCTGCAACTGCCCGACGACGATGACCGCGTCGCCCTGCTCTATCTCGCGATCTTCCAGCGCCTCCCGACCGCACAGGAAACCAAACTCTGCCTGCGCTACGTCGGGGCCAATCCCGGCGGCACGTCGGCTGATGCGCCCGCCGCTCCCCCACGGATCAGCGAAGCCACCACCCGGGCCGCGCGGCGCGACGCCCGCCTTGCCGAACTCGCCGCCAAAGGCGCCCGCGGGAAAAACGCACTGCAAGTCGAACCCGCCGCCGCCGCCTTCAAAAGCCGCGCCCCGCTCGATGCCTGGACCAAGCTCGCCCACGCCCTCTTCCAGACCAACGAGGCGATGTTTTATAACTGAGCTGCCTGCCAGCAGTGAACACATGACCGAGCCGAAAGCTCGCGCCACACTGTGCCTTCTCCTCCGGAACCCACGATCAGAGAAATGGCCTCCTCCGTGCTCTCTGTGCCCCCCGGGTTAAATCAAAAAAGGCCCGCGATGGATTGGAACGCATCCCTGCCAGCGCCCGCGGCAAAAAATCAGCCGGTATAACAAGAGCAGTGCCACCGCGCCGCCCAGTGAGGCGAAAAATTCGACCGGCTCCCCTTCCACATACCAGCCGACCCCCGTGCCCACGTAATGGGCGAGGAACGATCCGGCGATTCCGAGAAGTATCGTGATGATCAGCCCCCCGGATCCTCTCCCGGCGTCAGTAATTTGGCGACCAGGCCGACGATGTGCCCGATGAAAATAATGCCGAGGGTGTACATGATGGACTCCGGGTTAAAAATTGCCCCAATCGCGACGGCACGAAATGTGTCGCGGAGTACCTTCGCGCAGAAACTCGCGTG
>CAMAPG010000215.1 GCA_945859965.1 Opitutus sp. GAS368
CGAACGCGGTGCTCAGATAAGGCGCGGTGGCGTGGAGCAATTGCCAGCGGAGATAGATCTGCCAGTCCGCGATGGGCGTTTCCGTCCAGAGCTTGTCCAGCGCCTGGAAAAATTCCGGCTGGCCGATGTCCATATCTCCCGCCTTGGGCAGGCCGATGCCGGCAAAATAAGCCTTCCAGTCGAAATGCGGGGTCAGTTTCTCCAATTCCGCCGGGGTCAGCTTGTGGTAATTCGCCACGGGATCGCGCAGCTCGACATTGGTCTTCGAACCTTTCGCGAGCGCGGTCTCGAGCCGCATCACGCTTTGCGCCCCGGCCTCGGCCGCGGCGGCCGAATCGCCCGCCAGCGCGAGCATTTTTCCGACATGCGCCACGTAGAGGCCGCGGAGTTTTTTGGATTTCTCATCGTCGCGCAGGTAATAATCGCGATCGGGCAGCCCCAGACCCGCCTGGCCGCCGGCCGCAATCATGAGGGAGCTGTTCTTGGGATCCTGCTCGGAGGTGAAATAAAAGGGCGCGTGCACGCCCCACCGGTGCAGGCAGGCGACGGCGGCCTGGATTTCCGCGAGGGTTTTGGCGGCATGGATGCGATCCAATTCAGGCTGGAGCGGGGTGATGCCGGCCCGGTTGATCGCCTCCAGGTCCATGCCGCTCGCATAAAAATCGCCCACCTGTTTCTCGATGGCGGTGGGCGTCGCGGCCTTGGCCGCGCGCTCGAGGATGACGCGGAGGGCCACGTTGTTGTTCTCGTCCAGTTCGTGAAACGCACTCCAGCGGCTGTACGCGGCGGGAATCGGATTTGCCTTCATCCAACCGCCGTTGGCGAATTGGTTGAAGTCGTCCTGGGGTTTGGTCGTCGGATCAAAATTTTTGGAATCAATGCCGACCCCACCTGCCACCGCCAGGACGGACGTCAGCGCGAAAAGCGCGAGAGTTCGAAAACGCATGCCCGAGTTTCACCGCCGAATGGCGGCGCGGGCAAGTTTGGATCACAAGCAATAGTGCCCCAATTGAACCAGGCATTTCCAAACCGGTTTTTGCCACAAAAAGGCACAAAATTACCAACGCTTCGACTCAACTCTCCCGCGCGCCTATAGGCGCAATGGAGACGCAGTCGTAGCCCCGGAAATCTTTGTGCCTTTTTGTGGCAAAAAATTCCGGGCCCTAACTCCGCGCGGTCAATTTCTGCAATAGCGCATACAGCAACGAAAGCCGCGGCATGGGCAGTCCGGCCGCCCGCGCGCGGCGCAGGGGGACAGCGATAGTGGGGAACGCGGAGGACACGGAGGAGAAGAGAGGGCGCGGAGACCAGAGTTTCAATCCCATCCGCTCCCGGCGCTGGGTGGATTTTCGTTGGGCCATTGGGCCTCATCGCGTTCTTATCGGTCATGCCCGCGAGTGAATTTCATCTGCCTGCCGTCTTCGATCTGGGCGCGACGTTTGCTTTCGCTTTAACGGGAGCATTGGCCGGGATCAAACGCCATTACGATATCGTCGGCGTCTTCTTTCTGGCTCTCGCGTCCGGCATTGGCGGGGGGACTGATCCGGGATGGCATATTTATCCAAGGCTCCGGCCCGACTCCACTCCTCGCTGATTCACGCTACATTCTCGTGGTTGCGGGGGCGACGGTCTTCGGCGCTCTTTTTGGCGGCCGGGTGACGCACCTACACCGGTCGATCGCGATCCTCGATGCCATCGGACTGGGCGCCTATGCCGCCTTTGGCACGCAGAAGGCGCTCAATGCGGACCTCGCCGTGCCGGCCGGCAATTCTGGTCGGCGTCATCAATGCGGCCGGCGGCGGGTTGCTTCGCGATATCATCACCCGGGAAGAACCTTTGGTGTTCAAGCCGGGCCCGTTTTATATTTTGACGGCCTTTGGCGGTTCGGCGGCGTTTGTCTTCCTGACCGTCTATCTGGAAGTGCCGGCAACCCAAGCCGGCCTCATGGCCATCGCCCTGACGTTTATTTTTCGCGCCCTGACGATCACATTCAACTGGCGCACCACCCCGGTCGCCTCGCAGGAAGAGGCGCCAAAATAAATCCCGTCGGAATTTTAACCACAAAGAAACAAAGGCACGAAGAAAGCACCGGAAGGTTTTATGGTTCGATCCACCAATCCGGGATCGAACTTCGTGTCTTTGTTTCTTTGTGGTTAACCTGGTTCGAGGCTCGGTCACTGCAACTGCCAGCCTAGAGCACCATGTTGTCGATGAAGCGGATTTCATCCACCCACACCGCGATCACCAGCAAACCGCGGCCCGGGACGACTTCGCGCATCGGGTCCATCGTGGCTTCGTCGACGATCGAGACATAGATCACCCGCACGCGCCGGCGCTGGCCGATGATGTGCGTCACCTCCGCCACAATGCGGTCGCTGCTCCGCACGCCGGAATCGACCATCTCCTTCGCTTTTTTCAGGGATTGGTGAATCACCAGCGATTCCTGCCGCTGGGTCGTGGTCAGGTCGCGGTTGCGCACCCCGCAAGCCAGGCCGTCCGCCTCGCGAATGGTTGGCACCACCACGATTTCCGCGCCGAAATGAAGGTCATTGATCATCTTTCGAGCCACGGCGGCCTGTTGCGCGTCCTTGCGTCCCATCACCAGGCAGTCGGGTCGCACGATATTCAACAACACGGACAGGACAGTGGTAACTCCGCGAAAGAGATGAGGCCGGGAAACGCCGCAAAGTGGTTTCGAGAGCGACTCTTCCATAACGTACGAGGAATAGCCGCGCGGGTACATTTCCTCTGTCGAAGGCGCGAAGACGACGTCGACGTTCGCTTGCGCACAGGTAGCCAGATCCGCTTCCAACATGCGGGGATAGGCCACGACGCCTTCACTGGGTCCGAATTGCAGCGGATTGACGAAAATCGAGACGATCACCGTCTCGGCCCGCTCGCGGGCCGCCTTAATCAAGGCCAGGTGCCCCTCGTGCAAAGCGCCCATCGTCGACACCAGGGCGAGACGTGAGCCCTTGGCGCGGAACGCCCGGGCGAGTTGCTGCATCTCAGTGACAGTCGTGATTTTTTGCATGGGATGCCGCGCGGAGGGGGTAACGCCGAGCTTGAATAAACCGGCTGGGCTCCCTTTGTTCAAGTTTTTCGACTGACCCACACCACATTTCGAACTCCCTCCGTCAGCCCAAAAACCTCTCATGATCCGCATTAACGAAAACTTCACGAAGCTGAAGGCTTCCTATCTCTTCAGCGACATCGCCAAGCGCGTGACCGCCTTTCAGCAGGCCAATCCGCAAAAGAGCATCATCCGTCTCGGGATCGGCGACGTGACCGAGCCATTGCCGCCCGTCTGCATCGAGGCTTTGCACAAGGCCACCGACGAAATGGCCCAGCGCTCCACCTTCAAGGGCTATGGTCCCGAGCAGGGCTACGCTTTCCTGCGCGAAGCCATCGCCCAGCACGACTACGCCGCCCGCGGTTGCAAGATCGAGGCGGACGAAATTTTCGTGTCCGATGGCTCGAAGTGCGATTGCGGCAACATCCAGGAGATTTTCTCGACCGACATCCGGCTCGCCATCCCCGATCCCGTATATCCGGTCTATGTCGATACCAACGTCATGGCTGGTCGCACCGGCGGCAACGTCGACGGGCGTTATGCCGGGGTCACCTACCTCGATAGCACGCCGGCCAACGGCTATGTCCCGGCGATTCCCAGCGTCGCGACTGATCTCATCTATCTCTGCTTCCCCAACAATCCCACGGGTGCGGTCGCCACCAAGGCGCAGCTCGCCGCCTGGGTCGCGTACGCAAAGAAGAACCAGGCCATCATCCTCTTCGATTCCGCCTACGAAGCCTACATTCGCGATCCCGCGATCCCGCACAGCATCTACGAAATCGAGGGTGCGCGCGACGTGGCCATCGAGTTCCGCAGCTTTTCCAAGACCGCCGGATTCACGGGCACCCGTTGTGCCTACACCGTGATCCCCAAGAGCCTCATGGCCTACGATGCCGCCGGCAAAGCCCACCCGGTGCACGCGCTTTGGAATCGCCGCCACACGACGAAGTTCAACGGCGTCGCCTACCCGATCCAGAAGGCCGCCGCCGCCATCTTCACCGATGCCGGAAAAAAGCAGGTGAAGGACATGACCGACTTCTACCTCGGCAACGCTGCGTTGATTCGCGCGGCGGTGACCAAGCTCGGTTTCACCTGCATCGGGGGCGACAATGCGCCTTACATCTGGGTGAACACCGGCCGCGACTCCTGGGAATTCTTCGACCTTCTCCTCACCAAGGCCGGAGTCGTCTGCACCCCCGGTGCCGGTTTCGGCAAATGCGGGGAAGGCCACGTCCGGATCAGCGCCTTCAACAGCCGTGAAAACGTCGTGGCTGCACTTGAACGCATCGCTGCGACGCTGAAGTAACCGGCTGAAGGATTCGAATGCAGGCGGGGTGCCCTCACTCCGTCCTAAGGGTTTGGGAATTCGTCTCTCCGAGTAGCGAAAGCCGTGAGGCTTTCGTTCCGATCCGAAACGCTCACGCGTTTCGCTACGAGAATCTAAGCAACCGGCATTTCTCAAACAGCCCCTTACCGGGGCTTGCTCGTCTCGGCCAGTTTCACGACCCGCTCCGCCAACTCGGCGATCGCTTCGCTCAGTTTTTGGGCGAGCTGGCCGTAGTCGTTGCCGTTCCAACCGGTGACTTCCGTGGAGAAAAATGCGTTCGCCCGCCGCTCGTTGTTCGCGTTCGGGGCCAGAATTTCGATGCGCGCGGCAAACCGGGCCACGTCGCCATCCCGGCCGCCTTCGCAGCGGACCACCCGGATCGCCACATCGAAATCCCGCGCCTGGTCCGAGGTCGCCGAAACCAGGGTCACCTGGGCGACGCCGGGATGAGAATCAAGGTCTTCGCGCAACACCCGGGTAATGCCCGCATCCAACGGCTCGGCCCAGCGGGCGTCTTCCATCAGGCGCACTTCGTTGCGACTCACCCGGACCAGCATCGCCTTGGTGCGAAGAAAGGCCGGTACCTCCACGGCCCGCAAACCGATGCGATAGTGCGGGCCGTCCGCCGCAGCTGAATCCACCGCCCGGCCAGGATGTCCGGTCAGGACGAAATAACGCGAGAGATCCGGCTGCACTTGAGGCAGCGAACACGCTGCCGCCAAGAGACCGACGGCAGCAATCACCATCCAAACACGGCCCGGCAGGTTTTTATAAATTGTGGTCTTCATGGAGGATCTTCCGGGGAATGCGTTTACTGCGGGCGTTTTTTGCCGCTGAGGAGCGCCTGGGGATTTCGCTCCAGGAAATCCGCGAGCCGTTGCACGGCCTCGGCTGCATCGGACAGCTGCTTCATCGCTCGGGTGGTTTCCTCCCCCAGTCCGCTTTGCGCGGCGATGAACTTGCGGGTATTCGTCGCCGCGAGCTCAAATGATTCCAATGTCGTCTTGGCCTGGGCC
>CAMAPG010000216.1 GCA_945859965.1 Opitutus sp. GAS368
GGCGACAGCGGGATCTATCAACTCTCGGTCCCGGCGGACGCGGTAGAAGCGGGCCAGCCGGCGCTGCTCAAGGTGGAACTCCTGCCGTTTGCCGGTTGGAAGGGCGGCTGGTTTATGGTCAAGGAACGCCGCGACACTTTGCAGCAATCGATGGCCAGCCTGCAGGGCGAAGTCGAAGCGCTGCGCATGGATATGGCGGCGATGAACCAGATCACGCACATCCTGGCGACTCAGGCCTACAGCACGATGCTGGGCGGCGACCGGTTTCAGCACGAGGTGATCTATACAAACGGATTCCGGCACGTGCATCCCGCGGACATGATCCAACTGCAGAATGGCGAAATCCTCCTCATGACCCGCGAAGCCAGCGAGCACTACGCTCCCGATGGCGACGTCGTGATGGTGCGCTCCAAGGATGGCGGCAAAACCTGGGGCGAACGTCAGGTGATCGGGGCGGTCAAGGATCTCGATGAGCGCGAAGGCTGCGGCATCCAGCTGAAGGACGGCACGATCGTCGTGGGGGTGTTTTATAACGGCCTCTATAATCCCGACGGAAGCTACGGCCTCAAGCGGCGTGAGCCGGGCAAACACTATTTGGGAACGTATATGATTACATCGAAGGACAACGGACATTCGTGGTCGGAACCCAATCACATCGATAACAAAGGCATGCCGTTCACCGGCACGGAAGGTCCGACGGACGCTCCGATCGAAATGCCCGACGGCTCCATTCTGATGGCGGTGATTGGCTATCGCCTGAACGGTGACCCGGACAACACCGGCTCCGTGATGCTGCGATCCACGGACAAGGGCACGACGTGGAGCTATCTTTCAACCATTGCGACCGGTGCAGGCGGCAAGACGGGCTCCATGGTGGAACCGGGAATTGTGCGCACGAAGAGCGGGCGCATTGTCGCTGGATTGCGCACGCAAAAGGCGGACAATTCCATCTTCATAACGTATTCGGATGACGACGGAAAGACCTGGGCCCCGATCCGCCAGACCGAGATGCACGGCCATCCTGTCGATCTGATTCAACTGTCCGACGGCCGGGTGATGGCGACGTATGGAATCCGCACGCCGCTCCACGACCAGCCCGGCGGCATTCGCGCCTGCTTCAGCAGCGACAATGGCGAGACGTGGAATCTCCAGACCGAGGTGCAAATCCGCAACGATTTCATCAACTGGGATCTTGGTTATCCCGAATCGCTGCAATTCCCGGACGGGCGTATTCTGACCGTCTACTACTATAATCTCTTCGGCCGTTATTTCATCGGCGGGACTTTCTGGAAACCTTAGCCCTTGTGGTCTTAACGCTGCCAACATCCCATCCTCATTGCCCAACCCCATGAAACAAACCCGTTCCTTCCTGCAGAAAACCACCTTGCTGGCGGCGTCCCTGCTCCTGGCGAACTCCCTCCTCGCGGCCGCCGAAACGGCACCGGCCGCGCCCCAGACCGGGCCGATCGGCAACCGCCATGTATCGCCGGAAAAAATGATGCGGAACCGGCCGTCGATGGTGGAGGCAGATGGAAAACTGCGGTTTGATTTCGGCGAGGAGAACATGGTTCTCGACGGCGGCCTGCAGCCGTTCCTGCAGGTCACGTCCACCGGGGCCCTGATCATGCAGGCGCAGTCCCCGGACAAGCCGTTCGATTCCCCGCGCATGCATTACAATGCGGCGATGTCGACGGTGGTGTCGCGCGATGGCGGCAAGACTTGGACCCACATTCCGCTCAAGCCGAATGAAAACGGCCTGAATACCGAGGGCGGCATGGTGCTGTTGCGCGATGGGACGCTCCTCGGACTCGATACCTACATCGTCCCGGGCAAGAAACCGGGGGAGGGGGTCGGCCAGCTCTACACGTCGAAGGACGACTGGCGCACGCTGGAAGGTCCGCAGGACGTGACCTTCGACCTTCCCAAGGTGAATTTCTATGCCTCCAAGGACGACGGCGGTCATCCGCACGATGCGCAGCGTCTGCACCGGCGCATTCTCGAACTGCCGAACGGTGACCTGCTGGCGACATTCTATGGCCAGCTCGAAGGCGACGTCACACCTTCGACGTACATGCCGACGATGATGAAGTCGCGCGTCATGCTCGTGCGCTCGACCAATCGCGGCCAGCACTGGAAATTAGTTTCGACCGTGGCGGTCGATCCCACGGTCGGCACCGAGGGCTTCGGCGAGCCGGTCATCACTCGGGTAAACCAGGGCCCCCACGCGGGCCGGTTGATCTGTTTCATGCGGACCGGCCGCGAACTCTACGAAGCGACCTCCGACGACGACGGCGCAACCTGGAGCAAGGCCCGGGTACGGCAGTTTGCCAACCTGGACATCAACCGCACCGAATTGTGGGTCGACATGTTCCGCCATCTGAAGCGCAAGGGGAAGCAGGTCGACGAAACGAATCCCGACGAACTGAAGGGCGCTGTGGTCGATCCCGATCTGATCACGCTGCGCAGCGGACTGCTCGTGGCGGCATTCGGCGTCCGCATTCCGCAGAAAGCCTGCTGGCAGCTGTGCGAGCATCCCTGGAACGGCAACTACCTCGCCGTCAGCAGCGACCACGGCAAAACCTGGAGCAACGTGGTGCGCCTCACGTCGGGCGTCATGACGACGCATTACATGGGTGTGGAAGAGACCCTCAACGACAATGAACTCTTCGTCACCTACGATGGCGGTGCCTGGGGCCGGCCGACGCGCTATGTCTACGGACGGTCGGTAAAAATCACTCTCAAGCCGTAATAACCACAGTCGCCTGAAGTCCCGTCATTCTCATTACCCCCCCCATGAAAACAAAACAGACTCGCTGGCAAAACGCCGCCCTGGCGGCGGTCGCCTTGGTCGTGGCAGGACTTCCGGTTGCAGCGGTGGAGGCAACTTCCGGCACCGCGGGACAGAACCCGCCGGCCGTGCCGCGGAAAATGGCCAACAACCGTCCCTTCATGATGGAGGCGGACGGCCGTTTGCGCTTTGATTTCGGCGAAGAACGCATGGTCCTCGAGGGAGGCTTGCAGCCGTTTCTCCTCTGCACCGCCTCCGGTGCGTTGGTCGTGCAGGTCCAGTCCCCGGATAAACCGGTGGATACGCCGCGCATCCATTATGCCTACGCCATGGCCACCGTGGTTTCGCGCGACGGCGGGCGGAACTGGACGCCGATCCCGTTGAAGCCGGGCGAGAATGGATTGAACTCGGAAGGTGGCGCGGTGCAGTTGCGCGACGGTACGATCCTGGGGCTCGATACCTATATCACCCCCGGTGCGAAGGAAGGCGAAGGCATGGGCCAGCGTTATACCTCGAAGGATGATTGGCGCACCTTGCAGGGGCCGGAGGACATTGCTTTCGATCTGCCTCAGGCGAGTTTTCACGGTTCGATGAACGATGGTGGCAAACCGTCCGTGAACCAGCGGCTGCATCGCCGTATCGTCGAGCTGCCGAACGGGGATCTGCTGACCACCTATTATGGCCGCCAGTACGGCGACAAGGCGACGACGACCTACATGCCGAGCCGGATCCGTTCGCGCGTGGTTTTGATCCGTTCGACCGACCGGGGAAAACACTGGAAGCTGATTTCAACCGTGGCAGTGGATCCGAAGGTGGGCACGGAAGGTTACAATGAGCCGGTGCTCGCCCGCGTCAGTGGCGGCAGCCATCCCGGTCGTCTGATCTGCCTGATGCGCACCGGTCGGGAGCTGCAGGAGGCGGTTTCCGATGATGAGGGCGTGACGTGGAGCAAACCGAAGCCGCGGGTGTTCGCCGGGCTGGACATCTACCGCACGGAGTTGTGGGTCGATATGTTCCGGGAGGTGAAGCGCCAGGGAAAATTTATCGATGAAAACAACCCCGAAGAACTTCGGGGCGTGGTGGTCGATCCCGACCTGATCGAATTGCGCAGCGGTCTGCTCGTCGCCGCGTTTGGCGTGCGCGTGCCGCAGAAGGGATGTTTTCCGAATGCCTATCATCCGTGGAACGGCAATTACCTGGCGGTCAGCCGGGATCACGGCGAGACGTGGAGCAATGTGATCTGCCTGACCTCGGGCGTGCTCACGACGCATTACATGGGGGTCGAGGAAACGGCGACCGACAACGAGCTCTTTGTGGTTTATGACCACGGCGCCTGGGCCCAAAAGGAAGAGCGTTATACTTACGGACGCTCCGTGAAAATCACCGCCAAGCCCTGAACAATTATCTTCGCGAACCCATGAAAATCCCCCTCGGCCTTTTTATTCTCATGACCTCATTGATCGGCTCAACCTCGGCCGCGACTCAAACCGACGGTGCGTTGCACGGCTGGAAACTGCTCGCTCCGCTGCCCGACCCGGTTGGATATGCCGGTATGTTCGGCGGCGTGCTGCATGACCGCGTGGTGGTGGGCGGCGGATCCCAATTCCCGAGCAAGCCGTTTTGGCTGAAGGGCGAAAAAGCCTTCAGCGACCGGATCTTCACGCTCTCCACACTCTCGGGCAAGTGGGAGGAGCATGCGACCAAGCTGCCTTATCCCGTGGCGAATTGCGCCATGGCGACGACAGCCGAGGCGATTTATCTCGCGGGTGGGGTGAACGCTGAAGGATGCCTGCGCCACGTCCTGGAAATCCGGGCCGATGGAAAGAATTTCACCTTCAAGCGCCTGCCCGAATTGCCGGAGGCCCTCTGTTATACCTCCGGTGGAATCGCCGGCGGCCGCCTTTACGTGGTGGGCGGGGCGACCGCCCCGGCCGCGAAAACCGCGACCGCCGCGGTGTGGTCGCTCGACTTGAGCGCCGGGGAAAAAGGCGTGTGGAAGCGCGAGGCGGACGTCCCGGGTCATGGGATTTTTGTCACGTCGATGGCGTCGGATGGGCAAGCCCTTTATCTTTTCGGCGGCGTGGAATTTGACGCGGCGGGCAAGTCCATCCCGCTGAAAACCGCCTACCGGCTCGGCGCTTCCGGCGGCCAGTGGGAACGTTTGCCGGATCTGCCGGAAGCACGGGTGGGTCCGACCTATCCCGCGCACATCGTTTCGGGGAAGGTTTTCCTGATCGGCGGTTATGCGGAGATTTTTCCCGGCGCACCCCGCGAGCACCCCGGCTTCAGCCCGCAGACGCTTTATTACGATCTCGACCGGAAAACCTGGAGCCCGGGTCCGCGGTTGCCGCAGTCCAAGGTGGCCGACCGCGATGTCCCGACTGATCTGCTTCCTTCCCCCGTGGTGGCGGCTCCCACGGTGGTCTGGCGGGACCACGTGATTGTGGTTGGAGGGGAAACGCGTTCGGCAACCCGCACTCCGGTGGTGCTGGCCTGGCCCTTG
>CAMAPG010000217.1 GCA_945859965.1 Opitutus sp. GAS368
ACGCACGTCGCCCGCGGTTTGCTCGGCATCGCAGCGTTCATCGGCCTGGCGGTCCTGTTCAGTGAAAATCGCCGCGCCATCCTCTGGCGCCTCGTCGCAGCCGGTTTGCTGCTGCAGCTCATCTTTGGCGTGCTCGTCCTGCACGTCGACGCGGCCCGGCTGGCTGTCGAGGGGGTCGGCAATTTCTTTGTCCGTATCCTCGACTTCAACGCCGCCGGCGCGGAGTTCCTGTTTGGCGGGCTGGTCGCCGACAAGAAAACCTTCGGCTATCTTTTCGCGTTCAACGTCCTGCCTTCGATCATCTTCTTCTCCGCCCTCACCTCGCTGCTCTTCTACCTCGGGATCCTGCAGAAGATCGTCTACGCGTTCGCCTGGGTGATGTCGAAGACGATGAATCTTTCCGGCGCGGAAAGCCTCTGCGCCTCGGCCAATATCTTTCTCGGTCAAACGGAGGCCCCGCTGCTGATCAAGCCGTATCTGGCCGCCATGACGCGCTCCGAGCTGCTTGCCGTCATGATCGGCGGCATGGCCAACATCGCCGGCGCCGTCCTCGTCGCCTACATCGGGATGCTCGGCGGCGACGACCCGGTGCAGCGGCTGCTGTTCGCGAAGCACCTGATCACCGCCTCGATCATGTCCGCGCCTTCCTCGCTCTTCCTGGCCAAGATCCTCATCCCGCAAACCGAGGCGGTGGACCGCAACCTGACCGTGAGCAAGGAGCGGATCGGCGCCAACGCGCTGGAGGCCATCGCCAACGGTACCACTGACGGCGTCAAACTCGCGGTCAACGTCGGCGCCATGCTGCTGGTGTTCACCGCCTTGATCGCGCTCAGCAACTGGATCCTCGCCGCGGGCCTCGGCAGCTGGAGCGGAATCAATGAGTGGATCGCCGGCGTGACGGACGGACGCTACCAGACCCTGTCGCTGCAATATATCTGCGGCGTGATCTTCGCGCCGCTCGCGTGGCTCATGGGCATCGATACCGGCCTGCTCACGGTCTCAGGCCAGTTGATCGGCGAAAAAACGATCCTCAACGAATTCTACGCCTATGGCACGATGGCCAAACTCAAAACCGCCGGGCTTCTGCCCGATGTGCGGGCCCAGGTGATCCTCACCTATGCCCTCTGCGGTTTCTCCAATATCGCCTCGATCGGCATTCTGGTCGGCGGGATAGGCGTCCTGACACCGAACCAACGCCCCACCCTCGCGAAGCTCGGCGTGAAAGCGCTCCTCGGCGGCAGCCTCTCCTGCTTTCTCTGCGCCTGTGTCGCGGGAATGCTGACGTGATCGCGATCAGGAAGGATTGATCGAATGGTGGCGGGGTGCCGTTACCCCGCTTGAATCGCTCGCGGGGTGAGGGCACCCCGCCCACATCTTATCAGTCCACCCTTCGCGGGTCACTTCTTGTGCCAGCTGCCGTCATCGTGCTGCAGCCAGACTCCAGCCGCGCTGTTCTCGGCGATTTTCTTCGCGCGCAAGCGGCCCACCTGGCCGGCGGACGTCCCGTTGCTCTGCGCAATCTGGGCATAGACGGTCTCGCGGTCGCGATTTTCCTCGGCGACCACCTGGGCGGCGTCGCCCTTGGCGGCGCGCACTTCCACAAAGCCGCGGTTGTTTTCGCCAATCGCGCCACCGGCTTTCAGGGGGTCGAGTTTGGAAAGACGGGCCGACATCCGGGCGCGCACCGTGCCGAGATCCTCCGCGCGGCTCGCCGAGGCGGAAAAAAACAACGCGCTCATCACTAGGCAAAGACGGAAAAAATAAGTTTTCATGGGTCGAAAAATCAGGGTTTGGACTCGGTTTCGATGGTCGCGGATTTTTTGTCCAGATCGCCGAAAAAGTCGTCGAGCGCCTTTTCGACCTTCACGTTCACATCGACCGTAATGTGAATGGGCTTCACTTCGATCGGGTCGGTCTTGACGTGCAGGCATCCGGCGGTGGCGACCAGGATGAGGCTACATAAGGGAAGCAAACGTTTCATCGGGGAAAAAGTGGTAGGGGGTTGGACTCGGCAGGGCAATGCATGTTTCCCCCTCCTTCGCAAAGCCTACGGAGGGCAGGTCCTTTTTGTTGGGGATCTGACGATACATTCAAGGTCGCTCGCTTCCTATTTTGGACCGCTCATGCGGAAACGGGAATCCATCGCCTTGCGCAGCAGGCTCTCGACCGGGCCCGTGACATTCACATCCAGCTCGAGGGGCGCAATAAACTGGGGGTCGCGCGGCCGGCCTTCGACGCGGACCCGCGCGCTGCGCCCTTGCTTGTCTCCAGCGGGATGCGTGGTCAGGTGCAGGACCTTCGCTTCCAAGGGGGTTTTGCCCAATTCAATCGCTTCCAGACCGGGGTAATGTTTTCGCACCGCTTCCGGCACATAGCTGGTCAACAGGCCGGGCGACGGCCGGAACGCGATCAGCCCGATCGTCCCGGGCACCAAGCCCAGGGTGGCCTCGAATTGTTCGGCGGTTCCTTCGCGCAATTGCACCACCACCTGTCCCTCAATCCGGCCTTCCGCCATCCGCACATACTTCTGCTCCGCATCGGCAAAACGGAGCACCTCCCCCAAATCGAGCTCGCTCACGGCCAGCGTGACCGTGCCTTCGACTTTTCCGTCCCGCCACTTGCCCTGTCCCATCACCGTCGCCGTGCCCACCGAAAAGGCTCCTTCAAACCAGGGTTTCAAGGCCGTCCGGCCCTTGACCAGCCGCCAGCGAATTTCCCCGGCCGGATCGATCTCAAGCTCAAACTCCCCTTCCACGTCCGCGCCCTTGACCGACAAGTGCGCGGTGTGAACCGCGGCCGAGGGGTTCCGCAAGGTGAGGGTCCAGTGCAGCTTTGGCGCGCCGGTCAGGACCACCGGAGTAAAATCGCCGGAGAGTTCACCCGAGAGGGGCGGAAGCGGTGGAGTCGCCGCGGATAAAACCGCTCCACCCGTTCCCAGCAGTACCAAGCCAAGCACCCAAAACCATCCGCCTGCCCTGGTCGCGCTCACGGGATCTTCACCGGGGGCAGATTCCAAATCTGTTCGGCGTATTCGCGAATGGTCCGGTCGCTGGAAAACTTCCCCATGCGCGCGGTGTTGAGAATCGCTTTCTTCGCCCACCCGGCGCGATCGCGATATGCAGCGTCCACTTTCAGCTGGCAGTCCGAGTACGCCCGGAAATCGGCCAGCACCATGAAGGGATCGCCGTCGTCCAGCAGGCTGTGATGCAGCAGGCCGAAGGCGTTGTTCTCCCCCGGAGTAAAATAACTGGAGCCGAGCCAGTCCACCACCGCCCGCAATTCCTCGTCGGTCCCGTAATAATCCCGCGGATTGTATCCGCGGGCGCGCAGGGCCTCCACTTCCTCCACCGTCATGCCGAAGATGAAGATATTGTCGTCGCCGACCTCTTCCTTGATCTCGACGTTCGCGCCGTCGAGCGTTCCGATCGTCAGCGAGCCGTTGAGCGCCAACTTCATGTTGCCGGTGCCGGACGCCTCCTTGCCCGCGGTGGAGATCTGTTCCGAAAGATCGGACGCGGGAATGATCTTTTCCGCCAGCGACACCCGGTAGTTGGGCAGAAAGGCGACCTTGATTTTCCCGCCGATGCGGGTGTCGGCATTGATCTGCGCGCCAATGACATTGATCGCGCGGATGATGTTTTTGGCGAGGTCGTAGCCCGGCGCCGCCTTGGCGGCGAAAATAAACACGCGCGGCACGACATCGAGCCCGGGGTTCTGCAGGAGCCGCCGGTACAGCGCGAGGATGTGCAGCAGATTCAAGTGCTGGCGCTTGTATTCATGCAGGCGCTTGATCTGCACGTCGAACAGCGCATCCGGCGAAACCTCGACGCCGCACTCGGTCTTGATCGTCAGCGCCAGGTCCACCTTGTTGGCCCGCTTGATGTCCATGAATACGCGCTGGAAACCCGGATCGTCCGCGAATTTTTCCAACCCGCGCAGGCGATCGAGGTCCCGCGGCCAGGAATCGTCCTTGAGGCGGTCGGTGATCAGCGCGGCGAGCCGCCGGTTGCTCTTCAACAGCCAGTTGCGCGGGGTGATGCCATTCGTCTTGTTCTGGAATTTTCCCGGATAGAGCGCATCGAACTCGGGAAAGAGCTGCTTTTTCAGCAGCGCCGTGTGCAACGCCGCCACGCCGTTGACGGCGTGCGAACCGACGGCCGCGAGATTTGCCATGCGCACCATCTTGTGGCCGTTCTCCTCGATCAGGGAGCAGACCCGCTGCTTCTCCAGGTCCCCGGGCCACTTCTGCTCGACCTGCTGCAGCAGCCGCGAATTGATCTCGTAAATGATCTGGAGATGACGCGGCAGCACGCGTTCGAACAACGCGACGGTCCATTTCTCCAACGCCTCGGGCAGGAGCGTGTGGTTGGTGTAACCGAACGTGCGGTTGACGATCGGCCAGGCCACGTCCCACGTTTTGCCCTGCTCGTCGAGCAGGATGCGCATCAACTCCGTGATCGCAATCGCCGGATGCGTGTCGTTGAGCTGGACCGCAACCTTGTCCGCAAAGTTCTCCCACGAATTGGACGGCTGGCGAAAATGACGGCGGATGATGTCGCGCAGCGAGCAGGCCACGAAGAAATACTGCTGCACCAGCCGCAGCTCCTTGCCGTTCTCCGTCTTGTCATTGGGATAAAGCACCTTTGAGACCGTCTCACCGATGGCTTTTTCTCGGATGGCCTCGACGTAACCGCCGTTATTAAACGCCGCGAGATCGAAGTCCTGGCTCGATTTCGACGCCCACAACCGCAGCAGGTTGACCGTCTTCGTGCCGTAGCCGGCCGTGGGGATGTCGTGCGGAATGCCAATGATCGTCTTGGTGTCGACCCACTTGGGACGGTAGTTGCCGCGGTCATCAAACACATTTTCCACCCGGCCATAGAGATTCACTTCCTGCGTGTATTCGGCCCGCACCACTTCCCACGGATCGCCGAGCAGGGTCCAATTGTCGGGATGTTCGACTTGGTTGCCATTGACGATCTCCTGCTTGAACAGGCCGAACTCATAGTAAATTCCATAGCCGAGCGCCGGGTAGTCGAGCGTCGTCAGCGAATCCATGAAGCACGCCGCCAGGCGGCCCAGGCCGCCGTTACCCAGGCCCATGTCGACCTCGGCGTCGCGGACGCGGTCGAAATCCTGGCCCAGCGCGGTCAGCGCCTCGCGGGCCACTTCATGCAGCCCGGTGGACAGCAGGTTGTTTTCAAACAGTCGCCCCATCAGGTATTCGAGCGAAAAATAGTAAATCCGGCGCACGTTCTGGGCGTTGTGCG
>CAMAPG010000218.1 GCA_945859965.1 Opitutus sp. GAS368
TGCTGCGTGTCGATGTAGTTGCCGAGATCGCCATTGGGGAACCGCACCCATTCGCCCGACTGCATGATCGCCCCGTCAAGCCTTGCCATCACCTGGAGTTCGCTCACCGCGCCAGTCAGGCCGTTCATCCGGATGCTTTCCTGCATCGAACCGTTGTCGCCCCCATGGGAACGGGTCCGCTTGTAGGAGATGAGCACATCGGCGCCCAGATCGATCACCGCCGGAAACGCCAGATAGCGCCGGTCGGCGGTTTCCGGGTAGGTCATGACCACTTGGTTTTGCCGGAAGACCGGAACGCGCTGGACAGCGCCAGCCTGGTCCGCGCCGATCGCGGGCCGAGACAGGGAAAGGGAAAGCAAAATCAGGAGGCAGGAGAGGCGGGGGCTGGTCATGGGGGATGGAGTTAAACGGGAAGCAACAGCGGAAAGGGCGGCGAAACTCAGCGGACTTCGTCCCAGAGGTATTCGAGCCGGATGATTTGGGGCGGCTGTTGATCGAGGCCTTTGTAGGTGATCACATTCAGCCGGGTTTTTCCGCCGACGGTGCGGAAATAAGGGCAGGCGTAATAGCCGTCCACGACGTTCGCGTTTTCCGCGTTATCGAGAATCGCATACGATGAGACGGTCAGTTTTTCCGGATCGAGACGGAATAGGCACAGCTGCATCGGCGCGACGCGTTCCGTCGACAGGGGCTTGCGGGTTGAATTGCGCCCGAGCAGATAGACCACGCCGCCCTGTTCGAACAAACGCGGGCGGCCCATGTGCGACGCAATGAAGGGATAGGTTGCCGTCAGATCAACCTGCCGGAGCACCTTGAAATTTCGGTCGGTGAGATGCAGCCGGTGGCGGTCGTCATAACCGCGCGTGCTGACGAGGAAACCGTCTCCCTGGCGCTTGAAGGTGCTCTCGTTGATCGGAACATTGCCAAATTCCTCGGTCAGGTTCCGGACGAACCGCCAAGAGCGGCCATTGTCGAACGAGTGAATCACGTTCACCGAGCCCGCCGTCCGCCTTCCGGAGTAGACAGATTTGCCGCCGGTCAGGTTGGAAAACGTCATGACCAGCATCCAGGTTTCCTTCCCCTCGGTGATAAATTCGAACGGATAACCATACTCCACGCCGTCCACCACGCCGATTCTCTCCACCGGCCCGAACGTGTGGCCGCCGTCGGTGGACCGCACAAAACGCGCGCCGATGCGGGTGGTGACGCCGGCCAGGTCGGTTTGCTGCGTGTCGATGTAATTGCCGATATCGCCGTTGGGAAACCGCACCCATTCGCCCGACTGCATGATGGCACCGTCGAGCTTCGCCATCACCTGGCGTTCACTGAACGCGCCGGTCAGGCCGTTGAGCCGGATGCTTTCCTGCATCGACCCGTTGTCACCGCTGTGGGAATGCGTCCGCTTGTAGGAGATGAGTACATCGTCCCCCAAGTCGATCACCGCGGGAAACGCCAGATAACGCCGGTCGGTTTTTTCCGGATAGCTCATGACCACGTGGTTCCGCCGAAAAACCGGCACGCGCTGGACGGCGCCGGCTTGGTCCGCGCTGATCGCGGGCCGGGCCAGGGCGACTGCAAGCAAAACCAGAAGGGACAGCAGACGGGGAGGGGTCATCGGGGGAAAGTTAAACCGGAGGTAAAAGGGCAGGAACGGCAGAACGAAGCGGGGCCCGACTCAGCGGACTTCGTCCCACAGGTATTCGAGCCGGATAATTTGGGGCGGCTGTTTATCGAGGCCTTTGTAAGTAATCACATGCAGCCGGGTTTTTCCGTCGACGGTGCGAAAATAGGGGCACGCATAATAACCATCGGTGACGTTCGCCTCTTCCGCGTTATCGATAATCGCATACGAAGGGATGGTCAGTTTTTCCGGATCAACGCGCATCAAGCACAGTTGCATCGGGGCGCGCCGCGCCGGCGGCAGGGGCTGCCGGGTCGAATTGCGGCCCAGCAGATAGACTGCGCCGTCGTGTTCGAACAGGCGCGGGCGGCCCATGTGGCTTTCAATAAAGGAGTAGGTCTCCGTCAGATCGACCTGGCGGATCAGCTTGAGATTTCGGTCGGTGAGATGCAGCCGCTGGCGGTCGTCATAACCGCGCGTGCTCACCAGGAAGCCGTCTCCCTGGCGCTTGAGGGTGCTTTCGTTGATCGGGATGTTGCCGAATTCCTCGGTCAGGTTCCGGACAAACCGCCAGGAATGACCGTTGTCGGAAGAATGGATCACGTTCACCGAGCCCGCGGCCACGCGACCGGGATAAACAGACTTACCGCCGGTCAGATTGGAAAACGTCATGGCCAGCATCCACGTGTCACGACCTTCCGATACAGCCTCGAAAGCGTAACCGTACTCGATCCCGTCAATCACGCCCACGCGTTCCACCGGGCCAAAGGTGCGGCCGCCATCGGTCGAACGCGTCATGTGCAGCCCGATCCGCGTGTGTCCTGCTTTGGTCGTGATCTGTGCATCGATGTAGTTGCCCAAATCTCCGTTGGGGAAACGCACCCACTGGCCCGTCTCGGTGACGACCTGGTCGATCGCCGCCACCCTCTCCCGCGGCCCGGGCTGGCCGGTGCGGCCGTCCACCCGGACTAGCTCAATCACGGAACCGGGATCGGACATATGCGCCCGTCCCCGCTTGTAAGCGACGAGCACGTCGTTACCCAAATCGACCACCGACGGAAACGCGAGATAGCGCCAGTCCGCGTCGTCGCGAGCCGAGATCAGAATGTGTTCCTTTTTTTCAACCGGCACACGCCGCACCGCAGAGGCAGGCTCCGCGGTAAACGCGAGTGAGGCCGGGAGGAGAAGCGCAGCAAACAAACGGAATGGAGGTATCATGGGGGATAAGGAAGAAGTTGGGGAACGCCGGGACCCGCTGTGGTTTGGCGGACGACTCAGGCCTTGGGCTTGGACGCCAGCGTGCCCTGAGCGGTGGCCAGCGCCTGCTTCGCGCCATTCGAGACGCAGCGGAAATCGCTGATGACATTGAGAAACTTGAAACCGAGATCCTGGTATTTTTTGACTTGGTCGGGAGCGCAGGGAATCGCCGCGATCTTGCCGTGCTTCTGGCAGGCATCGGTCACCTTTTTCAGGATCGAGAGCACCTCGGGGTCGTCGACCTGGCCAAACTTGCCCATGCCGAGCGTCAGGTCACCGGGCCCGACGAACAGCACATCGACGCCCGGCAGTGCGGCGATCGCATCGATGTGAGGCACGACTTCGGTTTCCTCGATCTGGATCATGAGAAAATTCTCCCGGTTGGCCTCCGCCATGTAATCGAGCGGCTTCATCGCGCCAAAGTTCGACTCGACGTGAATCCCGTCGTAACCGCGCTTGCCCTGCGGATGGAACTTGATGGCGTCCACGATCCAGCGGACTTCATCGATATGGGTCACGCGTGGGATCATCAGGCCACGCGCGCCGGATTCGAGGAGCCACAGCAAATCGGTGTAGTTCGAAGGCTTCACCCGCATGATCGCATCGGCCCCGCCGAGGCGGCAGGCCTGGATCAGGGAATAAACCGTGGCGGGATCGATGCGCTTGTGCTCCATGCAAATCCACACGCCGTCAAATCCGAGGGAAGCAACGAGCTCCACCAATTCGGGATCCTGATAGCACGTCTTGGCGCACAGGACCGTTTCACCACGGGACATTTTTTGACGAACAACGGATGGTTTCATAAAAAAGAAAGGACGGTCGGGAAGGTTGAGGCCGCGGAAGCCGCCTCAGTGGACTTTGGCCGAAGGCGTGGAGCCCGGGGCGTCAAAGGCCGATTGCACAAATTGCAGCACGTCAGGGAGCGCCTCGGTCACGGTGTCGAGCGTGTGCGCGCCTTTCAATTGGAGAAAGCTGCACTCGACGCCCGCCGCCTTGGCGCGCGTATAAAAATTCGTGTTCATCACCCGGTCAAACGCCTCGCGGCCGGTGATCACTAAAACCGGGGTGCCTTTCAGACGGGACACATCCCCGATGGGATTGAAAGCAGCCCAAACGGCAGGATCCTCGCCAAAACGCTTCACCGGTACCTTGTAATTCTGGCCCTCGGGCAAATCCGCGGCGCGGGGGAAATCCAGCAGGCCGATGATTCCGACGACCGCGGCAAACTGGCCGGCATGGGTCTCGGCAAAACGCACCGCCCCGTAACCGCCCATCGACCAGCCGGTGATCGCGCGGCGCTGAGGTTCACGACTGATCGGCAGGCACGATTCCGCGAGGCGGATGACCTCTTCCAGGTAATCGTTGTAGCGGTCGGCCGGCGCCACAGGGGAGTTGATGTACCAGCCATCCTCCCCGTCCGGCAGCACCACGAAGAACGGCGCGGACTGCAAAAAGGCCGCGGACTTGGGCGCATCGAGCAGCGAGTGGTGGTTCCGCCCGCGACCGTGCAATAAAAACAGCACTGGATTTTTGCCCGCGTCCGCCGCCGGTTTCTGCGGCTGGACCACGCTGAACTTTTTTTCCCGCTGCAGCGTCTCGCTCCAAAACGTCACCTCCAAGATCCGCGGCGCTTTCCCCACGATCTGCGGCTCGCCCGCCGGCTTCACCGGCTGCACGGCGGAAGTCGCCGCAGCGGAAAACAAAGGTGCGCTCGCGACTGCGCCGGCCAGCAGAACTTTCAGGAAAAAAGTGGGGGCACTCACAGGTGGAAAGCGGCCGGGGGTGCAAAGCCGCTTGATTACACGTGACGACAATATTTTGTTGCGCAACAAAATATTACTTTCGGCTTATTTTCCGTTTAACGGATCGGTCTGCGCCTCAACCCTGACCTCGGGTCCAATCTTTCATTAATATAATAATAAACATCATATTGCATAACAATAGACACTCATTTATCGGCGTATTTTATCGCCGGAATAGCTTCATGTAACAGCATATTTTTGTTGCTTAACATTTATCCGGTACTTTCCCTAGCGTCTTCCCGTTCAGCCCCGGCGCCTTTCTATGTCCCCTTCTCCGACTTCAACCCCCGACCTTATCGAGGTGTGCCGGCATTTTCCGTTGCTCGGGCAATTCAAGGGAGGCCTTCCCTACGGCAGCGGCCACATCAACGACACCTTCTGCGTCGTTTTCGACCAGGCCGGCACGCGGGTGCGCACTATTCTCCAGCGCATCAATCAACGGGTGTTCAAGAATGTGCCCTTCTTGATGGAGAACATCTCCCGAGTTTCAGCCCACCTGACAAATCATGTCTCAGGACAGGCCGGGGCGGACACCTCGCGACGGGTGCTGAC
>CAMAPG010000219.1 GCA_945859965.1 Opitutus sp. GAS368
GGGCATTCCATGCCGCATCTCGCGCTGGCTTGGGCTCTGCACCAGCCGGGCGTGGCCTCGGTGCTCATCGGCGGCCGCACGCCGGCGCATCTCGACCAGGCGTTTGCCGCGGAAAAGTTGAACGATCCCGCGATCTTCGCCGAGCTCGAGGCGACCTGAGCTTTGCACACAAAGCTCCCTGGATAAGGGTGCCTTAAACCATCCTCCCGGATCGGTCAGCGATCGATCTTCGTCCCTTTGTCCCTTTGTGGTTAAAAAATCCGGAGCTTCGATCCGTTTGAACCACAAAGGTACAAAGGGACGAAGTCGATCCTCCGAGCTCCGATACTAGCCAGAGAGATTGGGATCTATTCCTGATTTCCAGCTTTCCACCTTCAAATCCGGCCTTCGCGTCAGAGCGCCACGGTGAATCCGCAGCCGGTTTTGGCGCGCACGTCGTCCACCGTGATGCCGGGATGCAGTTCCTGCAGCATGAGGCCGCCGGGCTGCACCGCGAAGACGCACAGGTCGGTGATGATCAGGCTGACCACGCCCTTGCCGGTGATCGGCAGGGTGCATTGCTTCAGGATCTTGGGGCTGCCGTCCTTGGCGCAGTGCTCCATCACGGCGACCACGCGCTTCACCCCAGCGACCAGGTCCATCGCGCCGCCGGGACCCTTGACCATTTTTCCGGGCACCATCCAGTTTGCGATGTCGCCGTTGTCGGCGACTTCGAGCGCGCCGAGGATGGACAGGTCGATATGGCCGCCGCGGATCATCGCGAACGAATCGGAGCTCGAGAAGAACGCGGAGCCGGGGAGCGTCGAGACGGTTTGTTTGCCAGCGTTGATGAGATCCGGATCGATGGCGCTTTCCGCCGGGAAAGGCCCGATGCCGAGCAGGCCGTTCTCCGACTGGAGCGTGACGTTTATATTCGGCGGGATGAAATTGGCGACCAGCGTGGGAATGCCGATTCCGAGATTCACGTAATAACCGTCGCGCAATTCCTGGGCCGCGCGTTTGGCCATCCATTCGCGAATCGGCGAATCCTTCTTGGAAGCCGCCGCGCCGGTGACGGTGCGGAACTCGATGCGCTTCTCGTAACGTTCGCCCTGGATGATGCGATCGACATAGATGCCGGGTGTGTGGATTTCGTCCGGGTCCAGTTCGCCCACCTCGACGAGCTCCTCGACCTCCGCGACCGTGACCTGGCTGCACGCGGCGATCATTGGGTTAAAATTGCGGGCGGTTTTCCGGTAGACGAGATTGCCGGCCTTGTCGCCCTTCCACGCCTTCACGAGGGAAACATCCGCGCGGATCGCCGCTTCCAGGACGTATTCCTTGCCGTCGAACACCTTGGTCTCCTTGCCTTCCGCGAGCTTGGTCCCAAACGCGGTGCGGGTGTAGAATCCGGGAATCCCGGCGCCGCCCGCGCGCAGCCGCTCGGCGAGCGTGCCCTGGGGCACGAGCTGCAGGTCGAGCTCGCCGCTGAGCACCTGGCGTTCGAATTCCTTGTTCTCGCCGACATACGAGGCGAGCACGCGCTTGACCTGCCGCGTCTTGAGCAGGATGCCCATGCCGAAATCGTCCACCCCCGCGTTATTGCCCACGATGGTGAGGCCTTTGGCGCCGCTGTCGCGGAGCGCGGTGATGAGATTTTCCGGGATGCCGCACAGGCCGAAACCGCCGGCGGCGATGGTGAGGCCATCGCGCAAAAGACCGTCGAGCGCGGCGGAAGCGTTGGGATAGACTTTTTTCATGGGGAGATTGGTGGAAAAGGGTCGTAGGGCGGATCTTCGCCCTGCCTTGGTTCGAACGCGGATTCGGAAGGGCAGGTCAAAGACCTGCCCTACTGTCAGAGTAACTCGACGCAGGCCGCAAGGCCTTCGCCACCGCCGATGCAGATGGCGGCGACGCCGCGTTTCAATCCCCGTTCGCGCAGGGCGGCGATCAGGGTCACGAGGATGCGGGCGCCGCTCGCGCCGATCGGATGGCCGAGGGCGATCGCGCCGCCACGGACGTTCAGTTTGGCGGCGGAGAGGTTGAACTCTTTCGCAAACGCGAGCGGGACGACCGCGAAGGCTTCGTTGACTTCCCAGAGGTCGACTTCATCGACGCCCCAGCCGGCGCGCTTGAGCGCGCATTGGGTCGCACCCACCGGCGCGGTTGTGAACCACAGCGGGTCCTGCGAGTGACTGCCGAAGGCGACGATCCGGGCGATGGGCTTCAATCCGCCGGCTTGCGCGGTTTCCGCGCGGGCGAGCACGAGCGCGGCGGCGCCGTCGTTCAGGCTCGAGGCGTTGGCCGCGGTGATGGTGCCGGTTTTGTCGAACGCGGGGCGCAGCGTCGGGATCTTGTCGTAGCGCACCTTCGCCGGACCTTCATCCTGGTCGATCCTGGTGACGTTGCCCTTGGCATCGGTGATTTCGACGGGTGTGATTTCCGCGGCAAACAGGCCGGCTTTCTGTGCCGCCTGGGCGCGCTGGAAGCTTTCGATCGCGTAGGCGTCCTGCTGTTCGCGCGTGAAGGCATATTTTTTCGCACAAGCCTCGGCGCAACTTCCCATGTGCATGTTGCCATAGGGATCCCAGAGGCCGTCGTGGATGACGGAATCGATCACCTGTTGGTGGCCGAGCCGGTAACCCTCGCGGGCCTTGGGCATGAGATAAGGCGCGGAACTCATGTTTTCCATGCCGCCGGCGACCACGATTTCGGCGTGGCCCGCAGCCAGGGTGTGACTGCCGTCAATGACCGCCTGAAGTCCGCTGCCGCAGACTTTGTGGATGGTCACGCAGCGCGTCGACGACGGCAGGCCCGCGTGAATTGCCGCCTGCCGGGCGGGCGCCTGACCGAGGCCGGCTTGCAGCACATTGCCCATGATCACATCGGTCACTGCGGCGGGGGCGACCTTGGCCTGGCTGACCGCGCCCTTGATGGCACTGGCTCCGAGGCGGGTGGCGGCTACGCCGCCCAGCGAGCCCTGGAAGGATCCGAGCGGCGTGCGCGTGGCGGCGAGGATGACGATTTCAGGCATTGAGTATTTGGATAAAGTTTTGTGACTGGATCAATGTTGATACCCCAAAAAATGATAGGTTGTGGCGTAACACTAGCAATGCTCGCGGGCAGTGTGTTCGCCAGCCATAATTCCAATACGGCGCTCGCCGACCAGGCCCAGGCCAGGCTCTTGCGGTCCGTCAACGAAGAAAAAGCCTTCATCCAGGTGCACGCGGCCGATGCCTTGGCAGCCGTGGGAGATCCGGAACCGGTCCGGGCCGTGTTTTCGAAGTTTGTGCCGGCGGACCCCGCCGACCCGAGGCGGGTGGGTATCTGGCGTTCACTCGCCGGCTCGGCGCGCACGCCCCAGGAACGCGCGATCTGGACGGCCAAGATCGAAGAGGAATTCATGAACCCCGCCAGCAATCTGCGAGTCGGGGCGCTCGAAAGCGTGGGCAAGCTCGGCCACGTGCTGAAAGGCCCGGCACTCCAGTCCGCGCAGGCCCTGGCGAAGACGTTCAGCGAATATGATGCGGCCTTCGTGTGGTGGCCTTTGCACCTGGCAGGCGATCGCGACGCACTGACCCATTTGATCAAGGCGCTGGATTCCAGCGACCAAGGGACGCGCAGCCGCGCGTCGTATGCCATGCGGTACATGCAGATCAAGGATCCGGCGGCGTTGAAAAAAATCGCCGAAGCGGCGGAAGCGGAAGCGGCGGCGAAAGGCAGCAAGCTCCGGATGCGCGCCGTCGCCGTGGCCCTCAATGCGGATCCCGCGCACACGGCCGAGTGGCAGGCCCTGCTGGAGCGTGAGCTGGTGAGCGGTTCGGAGGGAGCGAAGTACGACGCCGCCCTTTCACTCATGTACCGTTACACCCCGGCTGACCTTTATCGTCTGGAGCCGCTCTTGAAGATACCTTCCGGCGATGCGCCGATCGGTGGAGCCTGGGCAATCCTTTACGTGCTGAAGCACTCGCCAAAGGCGAAGTGAGGTAAGTGGGTCCGGGTGGTGCCGGGAAGGACAATTTCAGCCATTGCGATCCGGGCTAAAGTTTCGTGAATGGAGCAATGGTGATCACAAAAAAACTACCCCTGGTGGGCTTTCTAGCAATGATGATGGCGGCATGCGGCGGCAACCCCGGTGTCCATGCGGCCAATAAGCCGGACCCTGCAAATCAAGCGCTGGCGGAACGGGCCCGGGCGGTGCTCATTCGCGCGGTGACGGAAGAAAAAATGTTTGTGCAGGTGCACGCCGCCGATGCGCTCGTGGATGTCGGCGAACCCGAAGTGGTGCGCAAAATTTATGAACCGAAGAGGCCGGTGACGTTGACCTCCGCCGCACCCGTGGGCGAACTGCGCGCCCTGGTCGGCTCGGCGCGGACCGCGAAGGAACGCGCGGATTACATCGCCCAAGTTGAGCAGATCTTTCTGAAGGCAACCGGGCTGACCCAGATCCAGGCGATCGAAACGATCAGCAAATTGGGGCACCCGATCAAGGGAGAGGTGCTCGAAGCCGCGCGCAAACTAGCGAATACCGCCGACGACTCGGTGAAACCCTTCGTGCTGTGGGCGCTGCATATCGCGGGGGACAAGGACGCGATGGCGCGGACCGTCGCGCTGATGGATTCAAAGGACGAAGTCGCGCGGTCGCGCGCCGTTTACGTGGTGGGTTGGGAAGGCACCAAGGATCCGGCCGTGCTGGCCAAGCTCGCCAAGGGAGCGGATTCGGCCTCACCCGGCGACAAAGCCTCTGCTAATTTCGTTGGGGCTGCGTTCAAGCTGAAGGCGGATCCATCGCGCATGGCTGCCTGGCAGGCCCGGCTCGAGGACACCCTTGCGAACGGCCCCGGCGGTGGACGCTATTCGGCGGCCCAGATGCTCCGGTATCGTTACACGCCCGCTGACCTCCCCAAGCTGGCCCCCAATCTGGATCATCCCGATGCCGACGCCCGCATCGGAGCCGCGTGGGCGATCCTCTACGTGCTGAAGCATTCGCACCAGGCGAAGTGAGGAGAGTGCGAGGGCTCCGAACCTCGGATCGATTGAGGTAGCGGCGATCGTCCCGATCGCCACGAGCGAGGTGGCCGTCGAGGACTGTAAGGACCGGAGACATGGGTGACAGTCGTTCGGAGACATGGGTAACACCATGGGATGCCGTGGCGCACCCAAACATACATGTCCCAAAGATTCGAGTTTGTCATATTGGCCAACGACGGAGGGCTGGCGTTCAGCGAGCTGTG
>CAMAPG010000220.1 GCA_945859965.1 Opitutus sp. GAS368
CCGCGCCTACGGCGCTCCCATAGTTCGCCTTGGCTTTTTATCCCAACGTATTCCATCCATCAGCCCACGGGTTGCCGAGTCGGCGAGGCTACCCTTGGGTAAAGCCCGCGAATCAAATCCAACCCTTTGAGGCTCTTTCAAGACCGTAGCAGCCGACGTGAGGAGCCTCTGTTCTTCCGGATATTTGAGCCTCGTTACCTCGGCTGCTACCAGGTTTTGAAAACGGCTCCTTACTTACAATATTTTGCATGTTAACTAAATGGCAGTGGGGCAACGCCCTGCGACGGCCGGCATCGGGGAAATCCTTACTGCAAATAGGGGCAGCCCCCCGATAGGCAAGCCGCGCGCCTTTCTGTAATGGTCCGCCGTTCCAGAGACTTTTCTGTTTCAAATGCTGAAAAGCTCTGGATTTTTGAAACCACAATAAAAACAAAACCAACCAACTACCATGAAACTGATCAAGTCCATCACCACGGCCATCGCCGCGCTGGCCGTTATAGCGTTAACCGGATGTTATATCCCCGAGGGCACTGTCCGCATCACCGGCGGCAGCGGAAAAAGTCTGGAAGCGGAGGTTTATCAAATACAAGGCGAATCCCTGCCAACCACCCTCCAGACCACCATTAACCTGAATCTCCAGGGCGAACAGACCGTGGGCTTCACGGGCCCCACCTACGGCACCGTCAACTTTCAGGATCTCGGCAACGGGTTGCATATCCAGGGGACCGTGGTGGAGCTCAGAGTCGATTCACTTAACTACCCCCATCCGGGCATCGGCGCTGTCTGTGTGGGCCGCGCCAAAGCGGCGAATGGCACGTGGACTACCGTGGAGTTCGACATCAGGGTGTTGAAGATTCCGACCGAATTGGACGCGCCGATTCGCAGCTACGTCCAAATCTTCACGAGTTTCGGGTATGCCGGCGAAGGCGTTTTCGCCGGCGGTAATTTCGTTTTCCACGGCCAGGACGGCGTTGTCCTGAAGTAATTCTCCGGGCCCTTCCAGCCGAGGTTGGACGGATGTCCGCAACGGTCACCGAAGGCCCCCGGAAAGCCGGGGGTCTTCCCTTTTCAACGGGCGTCTTTCTGCTCACGCTGGCAATCTCATCGAACATCGAACATCGAACCTGTGAACCCGGACACCACCACAGCCATCAAGGTTTTCGTGATCAACTTCCTCTCGATAGCTCTCCAATACCTGGCGCTGGCCGGTCTGGCCTGGTGGCTGGCCTATCGGTTGTGGAAACGACGCTGGGCACGGAGGAAGATCATCGCCGCGAGGCCCGGCGGGCCCCAGATCAGGCGGGAGATCCTGCTCTCACTGCTGACGGCGGCCATCTTCGGCCTCTCGACGGTGGCGACCTGGTGGTTCGCGCAGCAGGGCTGGAGCCGGTTCTATTGGGACATCCGCCTCCATGGCGTTTGGTGGCTCCCCGTCAGCACGGTCATCACCACCGTGCTTTGGGACGCGTGGTTCTACTGGACCCACCGCGCCATGCACCACCGGTGGCTGTTCCGCCATTTCCACCGCGGTCATCACCTCTCCCACAACCCGACCCCGTGGACGACGTATGCCGTGGATCCCTTGGAGGCGGCCGTTTACGCGGTGTTCGTGCCCATGGTCTCGTTCCTGTATCCCGTCCACCCTCTGGTGATGGCGCTGTTCATGACCTTCCAGTTCCTCTTCAACCTCGCGATCCATTCCGGCTTTGAAATCATGCCGACCCGCTTCGGGCGTTCACGGTGGGCGTATCTCATCAGCACGCCCACCAGCCATGTGATGCACCACGAAACGGGCCGGGGCAATTTCGGGTTCTGCTTCCAGATCTGGGACCGGATCATGGGAACCTGCCACCCGGAGTATGATCGGCGGCTCGTGGCCATGACCGAGCCATTGCCGGACTCCGCGTCCGGGTCACCCGGACGGCCCGGTGAGCAGTGACAGGCGGGGGGCGACACAGCCGCGCTCCGTGAAAAACGGGCCGCGTTCGCGGACGACAGTTCTCATTTTGCGGAGCGCGGCTGTGTCCGTCGCAACACCGGGCTGAATCATTTTATCCCGTTGGGATATCCTCAATCGGTCTGACGCCGACGTGTCGGCCAGCGCCGTAGGCGCGACCTCTTGGTAGAATCGCGTGACCCAATCCTCCTCCGTCAGGAGCGGCATCGTGGCGTGTGGTGCCGCCCTGACCGGGCTGGTGAATTCTTTTGCCCGCGTTACCCAGGGCGGTTGCCCCACTGCCGTTGAAATAAGGAAAGGAACTTGGTTCGCTGCGGGTCAAAGCCAGCTCCGTAGGAGCGGCATCGTTGTAGAAACGAGCGGTTCAACAAGGGCCTCAAGCCCCGTAGCAACGGCATGTTCGGCCCTATGTCGCTCCTGCGGAGCTTTGGAAATTCCGAACCTTCATTCTACAAAGATGCCACCCCTACGAGGTTAAATTCATGCCAGGGAGCCGTTTTCAAGACCTGGTAGCAGCCGAGGTAAGGAGGCTCAAACATTCAGAAAATCAGAGCCTCCTCACGTCGGCTGCTACGGTTTTGAAAGAGCCTGCCCTTTACGACCCCTTTACGAATCGATTATGGCACGATGGTTGGGGTCAGGAAGATGACCAATTCCTTCTTTTGGTTGGCCTTAAACTTACTCTGGAAGAGCCAGCCCAGGCCGGGGATATCACCGAGAAGCGGAATTTTGCGCGTGCTCCGAGAATTGCGGTTCTGGATCAGCCCCCCGAGTATGATGGTTTGTCCGTCGCGCAAGCGGACGATGGTGGAGGATTGTTTGATGTCGAGGACGGGCGCGGAGCTGTCCCCGCTGGGCGACTTTTTCTCTTCCACGAAGCTTGTGATGGCCGGCGTGATATCAAGGGTAATCCAACCATCGGCGGAGATTTGAGGCGTGACGGCGAGCACGGTGCCGACGGTGATGATGGAAAGCTGGTCGCCACTTGACTCATTGAGACCGCCTCCGCTGGAGATCACCTGGGTGTTCCGGGTGAAGAACGGTTGATCGGTTCCCACTTTCATGATCGCCGTCTGATTGTTCAACGTGCGCAACCGCGGTTGGGAAAGCACGGTCACTTCCCCCTGCTCCTGGAGCGTGGAAAGGACGGCTTTAACCGTTTTGTCGTTGTAGAGCATCGTCAGGGAGGATTGTTTGTCACCGAAGCCGCCTCCGGGTGAGAGAAAGGATGGGCGGCTGAGGTCCAGTTGCGATGGGTCACCGAAGGGAGACGCGATCGTGGTCAGTGTGCCGGCGCCGCCCAGCGCAACCTTCTGCCAGTCGATGCCAAACTGGAACTGGTTGTTGAGCGTCACATCATAGAGCTTCGCCTCAATGTCCACCTGGCGGACCACGGACGTGCTCATTTGGGACAGGAAACCTTCGATCCGCTTGAGGGCCGACGGCCGGTCCGTGACTTGAATCAGACCTGCGGTGCGATTGATCGCCAGGCTTTCTCTTCCGCTGGGAGTCACCATTTTATTCAGTTGTTCCTGAAGCTCCGTCCAGAACTCCACCGTATTGTCCAGATTGAGATTCATCTGCGAGCCGCTCGAGCCGGCACCGGCACCGCCGCCTGCCCCCCCACCGCCGCCGCCCGCTCCTCCGCCTCCACCGGCTGCGCCGCCTCCTCCCGAGGCCCCGCCGCCGCTCCCACCGCTGGCTGAGGAGAGAGCCACGGCACTGGATCCCTTGCCGGAACGAGTCAGCCGCAGATAATCGACCACATATCGGCGGGTCTGGGCGTTGCGCACGCGAATGAGCCCATCTTCCTCCGTCCAGGAAACATCGTGGGCCTCCAACAGCGCCTGCATCACTCTTTCCAGTGGAAGATCGAAAACGTCCAGAGTCACCAGGCCTGTCACGTCCTGGTCAGGCACGATGTTCAGCTTGTTGGCGCGGGCGAACATGGCCAGGGCGGTCTTTAGCTCGGTGCCCTCGGCCCGAAACGAGTAAAGAGTTTTGTTCCGGGCGGCGGCGGTCAGGGCCGGGTGGCCGTTACTCAGTGGCGTGCTTTGAGTCGAAACCATGACACTGCCCGTGTGGGGTGGGGGCACGCGCCACTTATCGAAGCGTTGGAATACATTCGAGCTGTTGGTGAACGGTGGGTTGAACCGTTCATCGAGTTTTTGGCGCAGCGCCTTTCGCGTCCCTTCCTCACCGGTCTTTCCAGGCGGGGGAGTGGCCGGCGCGTTGGTCGGGGCCTGCGCGCGCAGCGCCCACCCGCCTGCGACGTTGGTAAAGATAAGGATCCACGGCAGAAGGATGTGGCGCCACGAACGGATGATCGGGTTGAGTGCTGATTTCATAACAGTGTCCGCATGTGAGGAACTGCGGTTGTCAGAATAGTTTGTTCCAGCCGCCAACCGGCAGCCGGAACTGTAGCTATTGGTTTCATTTCAAATAATGCGTGCGCATGAATGTCACTTTTGAACGCCGATCTTTTGAAGCGCGGCCTGGGCATCCAGGTTCCCTTGGGCCGCTGACTTTTCGAGCCAGCGCCGGGCCTGCCCCTCGTTTTTCCGAACACCTTCGCCATCCAAATAGCGGCGGCCAAGCAGGTATTGGGCCGACGCACTGCCTTTTGCGGCCTCGTCGATGTCGGACTTCACCCGGAGCGCGCTTGCCTCGGCATATCGTTCCAGAAGGAAGGCATTCTGCGTCTCGTGGCGATCGATCGCTGCCTTCGGCGGATCGCATGGCAAGCCGTGATCGTACGCCGGCACAGTCTCCCTCTTTTTGTCTCCTGTTCGGGCGTCGTATGATTCATTCCCGACCGTTTTGCACCGGATTGACAGCTCTTGATTATCAAACAAATCGAAGGGAACATTTTTGAGCACCACGACTAGATTTGTGCGTATTGAAACTCGATAAGTGTTTTCGGAGAGCTTCTCCCTAACGGTAACACTGATCTGCTGCCAGCCCGGATCGGTCATAATGTTGTTGGTCACTCCATCAACGACGCGGTACTCGAAACTGGCCTCGGCCCGCAGCGGAAACACCATCTCCTCGCGCCCGTTCGGGCCGCCGACCCACACATGTTCCGCGCCGATGGTTTCGATCGTAAAGCCCAGGATCGTGTCGCCTTCGCTGACGACGCGGTTGTTGAGCACGGCCAGCATGTTCCCCGTCTGCCGCCAGATGGCGCCGAGCTTGAGCACCTGCATCGCCGGTGGATT
>CAMAPG010000221.1 GCA_945859965.1 Opitutus sp. GAS368
GTCCGTGTGATGGTCGGCGAAGGCGCACGGTAGCGCGACGAGCGTGAGGCCGCAGGCGAGGATAAAGGAGGTTTTGGCAGATATCATGGGATTTTTTTTGGATTGATGAATTACGTGGGGGCTGAAGATACCCGCGCCGGAGCCATTCCACCATACGGTGATGACCCCAATTGCGGTTGAGCTCGAACCGGGCAGGGACAAAGTCGGCTTCGATTGCGATTCGCGGGTTCCTGCTCATCGCTCTTGTCCCAACGTCGGGAAACGTTCAGTTTTTACCGCCCCTTATGTTCTCCGCTTCCTACAGTCCCTGGCATGCGCTGGTCGGCGGCGTCCTCATCGGCTTGGGCTCGCTGATTGCAACCCTGGCCACGGGCAAACTTCCGGGCATTTCAGGCGTGGTCAGTAAGATCCTGCGGCGGAGCAAAGGAGAGATGGGGTGGTGCGTGATCTTTTTGGCCGGACTGATCGGCGGGGCGTTGCTTGCTTTTGCGCTGATTCCGCCGGCCGCGGTGTATCGGCCGCAGCATTCCCTGCCCATCCTGGGGCTGGCGGGTCTGCTCGTGGGCTTCGGGACGCGTCTCGGCGGCGGTTGCACGAGCGGGCACGGAGTCTGCGGCATTGGCTTGGGTTCCAGGAGAGGCATCGTGGCGACGCTGACCTTCATGGCCGCGGGCATGGTCGCGGTGTATGTCGTGCAGCACCTGTCCGGAGGGCCTCGCCCGTGAACCGCCAGCGGATGCACGTCCTGCTGGCCGGGGTGATCTTCGGGGCCGGGCTGGCCGTTTCCGGCATGACCGATCCTGCGCGCGTGACTGGCTTTCTCGATGTCACCGGCGAATGGGATTACTCGCTGGCGCTCGTCATGGCTGGCGCGGTGGGAACCTTTGGCCTCGGCCAGCTGGTGTGGCGCAAGCAAACCAAGGGCCGGGCTTGGTTCAGTACCGTGCTGCCGGTTTGCGACCGCTCGCTGATCGACCGGCCTCTCGTAATTGGAGCGCTGATCTTCGGGATCGGATGGGGTCTCAGTGGGTTCTGCCCGGGACCCGCCCTGGTCAATTTCGGTGCGCTGCGGATCGAGGCGCTCGTGTTCGTGCCGCTGATGGCAGTAGGCATGATCCTCGCCCGGGTCTTGGTTGGCGCCGACCGGGAGTGAGGGTGGGGAAAAGCTGAGACCTGAGACCTGAAACCTGAGAGGATTTGCGCGCAACTCTAACCGGGGCTCTGCCTTTTCAGGTTTCAAGTTTCCCTCCTTCGCCCGGCCTACGGAGGGCAGGCAGGTCTCAGGTTTTGTTTGGTGTCGCCTCCGTGTCCTCGGTGTCCTCGGTGTTTAACCATCATGCCCGTGGTGGTGAGGAGGATTGAGTCTCACGCAGAGTGCAAAGACGCGGAGTAGGGGCATCCACGTTCGACTTCTCCCTCTGCGCCTCAGCGTCTCTGCGTGAGCGCCCGGTTTATCCCAATAAAAAAGCTGCGCGTAGCGGCGCAGCTTGGGTGATAAAGAGGGCCTTCGGCTTACTTCTTCGGCGCCTGCGCCTGGATGTCGCTGAGACGCTTGTCGATGTCGTTCATCTTGGCGATGAGGTCATGGGCGATCTGGTCCTTGTCGCGCTTTTCAACGATGTTGAAGTGCGCGACGTCCTTGACGACGTTGGCCGGCAGGGTGAGCAGGCGGGTGATCAGGCCCTGGTCCTTCAGCGAGCTGATGTAGAGCGCGGTGATTTCATGCGCGAGTTTCATCGAATCCGCGGCGACCGCCTGGGTGGCCTGGAGATTGTTGTTCAACTGCTGGTTCTTCGCGAGCTCCGCGGTCAGAACGCGCCCGACCTGGTCGGAAATGCGCTGGCTGTAGGTGGCGATGGATTCGCGGGTGAGATTCTGGTCGCGCGACATTTCCGCGAGGATCGGCTGGATCTTGTCGGCCATGCGGGTGGAGACCTTGTCGACCTGCTCGTTCTGCATCTTCTCCGCTTCCTCCGGGCTCTTGGGGAGGGGATTGTAAGGCTGGACCTTTTTCGCGATCGCCTCGGCGAGTTCGTTGACGCGCTGGGCGTTGAGCTTGGAGACCTCGTCCTCGGTCATGAAGACGTCGGCGGAACGCTTTTGGATCGCCTCCTTCAGCAGCTTGTCGACGCCATCGATCTGGCGGCGGGTGTCTTCCGCGGAGGCTTTGAGCTGGGCGTCGAACTGTTCGCGTTGGGCGGCCAGTTTGACCTGCTGCATCGCATCCACTTCCTGGAGGGTCTTTTGATTCAGCCAAAACGCCGCGCCGATGACGAGGATCGCGGTCAGAATGATGGCGGGGAGCTGTTCCTTAAGTTTTTGCCACATGAGGTAGTTGGGTTGGGATCGGGGCGAGGTTAGGAGGGCGGAGGAGAAATGCAATCCCGCCGTGGAATGGCGGATTTGCGGTTGTTTTTCGGACAATGGCACACACGTTGGCCCCCATGAGCCTCAACCGAACCGAGCAAATGCTCTTCGATTACGTGCAGCACCACCCTGACGAAAGACAGCACTGGTCGGGCAAAGTTCTCTCAATCACTGCCCGGGTTCCCGACCGGCATGCGGCGGCGACCGAGCTCGAAGGGGACTTGTGGCGGTACTTTGAGGAACGCAGTGCGGTGGTGGAGCCCTTCCGGAGCCTCGCCCGCCGGGAAGGACTTCAGCGGACGAGTTTGCGCAATCTCGCGGAATATCTGCTCCGGCTGTGGGTGGCGCCGAAACCCAAACGCCCGGCGGCGGAAGGTCATGCAACAATCGAGAAATAATTTGAAACATTCGCGTGTGAAGCGCGTCTGAAAAGACGGTTCTAGATCTCATCCGCTTAGCGGGTGAGGTTTGGGGTAAATAAGAAAGTTATGGCGGGCCGCTTAGGGGTAGGCGGCCCGCCTTCTTTTTTAAGGAGTAGGGCGGGTCTTTGACCCGCCCTTGTTTTTTTAACTGCCCAACGGGTTTGCCAAGGGCAGGTCAAAGACCTGCCCTACTTAAATAAATTGTGTCGCGCTTTTTTGTTTTGAAGCAAACGACGGAACTCGCGAGCGGACTGCGTGACGATTGCGCGACTCGGCAATTCTTGCATGGACAACCGGCGAGAGAATTGCTCATCTCTCATTAAGACCTCCACTGATGGAAAATCTGCGCGGGGCGATCGCCCCAAATTCGCGGCTTAGGGTTTCGGAAAAAGTGAAGACCTTCGTGCTCGACACGAACGTTCTCCTCCACGACCCCCAGTCTATTTTTAAATTCGAGGAGAACAACCTCGCCATACCCGTGGAGGTCCTGGAAGAGCTGGACTCCATCAAGGGCGAGCAGTCCACGGAGCGAGGGCGCAATGCCCGCCGTGTCCACCGGCTGCTGCAGGAATTGCTGCCCGATTCGCGCTCGATGCTCGAAGGGGTCAAGCTCCCCAACGGCGGCACGCTCTCGATCATCATCAATCCCTATTTGATCGACGCCAACCGGAGCTCCCCGGCGATGGTTCGGTTGCGCGGCATCCTGCCCGACCTGACCAAGAAGGACAACCGGATCATTGCCTCGGCGCTCTTTGTCCAGGAACAGTTTCCGCCTCCCACGATCCTGGTCACGAAGGATGTCAACGTGCAGCTCAAGGCGCGCGCGGTCGGGCTCGAATCCGAGGATTACCTGAACGACAAGGTTCCGGAGACCGACGAAGAGGCGAGCTACCGCGAGATTCCGCTCAATGTCTACGAGCTCCAGCGCTTCTGTTCCGAAGGCGAATTCGACATCGGGGCCGACGCCAAGTCGCTTTACGCGAACGAATACGTCCTGCTCCGCTCCGACGAGGGCAAGACGATGCCGGCGCGCTTTTATGGCAATGGCATGGTGCGCCGCCTGAAGTTGCCCGATTTCGTCAAGGCCCCCGGCGGCATTCCCGTCCGCGCCCGCAATCTTGAGCAGCAGTTCCTGATGGATGCGCTCCTCGACGACAGCATTCACATGCTGACCTGCTTCGGCAAGGCCGGCACCGGCAAGACGCTGCTGTCCATCGCGTGCGCGCTGCACCAGACGCACGACGATCATTCCCGCTACGACGGCCTGTCGATTTCCCGCCCGATCATCGCGCTCGGCAAGGACATTGGCTTTCTCCCCGGCACGCTGGAGGAGAAAATGAAGCCCTGGCTGCAGCCTTACTACGATGCGCTGGAGGTGCTGATTCCGTCAAAACCGCCCAAGGATCCGCAATTTGCCGCGAAAAAAGTGTCGAAGAAGAAGCACAAGAATCGCGACGATCAGTTTCACGCGCAGATGAACGCCCCGCAGCCGAGCCACTCCAGCTATAATGGCGGGCACGGCAATGCGGTCGTGGCCAAGCCCTACGAAGGCCTCTTGAAGAGCGGTTTGGTGGAAATCGAGGCGCTGGCCTTCATTCGCGGCCGCTCGATTGCGCGCCGGTTCTTCATTCTCGATGAAGCGCAGCAATTGACGCCGCACGAAGTGAAGACGGTCATCACCCGTATTTCCGAGGGCTCGAAGATCGTGCTCATCGGCGATCCGGCCCAGATCGACAATCCTTACGTCGATGCGCGCAGCAACGGCCTCGTCTATTGCCACAATCGCATGAAGGGCCAGGCCGTCGCCGCCCACGTCAAGCTGATGAAAGGCGAGCGTTCCAAGCTCGCCGAGCTCGCTGCGGATCTGCTGTAAATCTCACGCAGGGACGCGGAGGCGCAGAGAATGTGAAGCCTCGGCCCGGTTCATCACTTCTCTCTCTGCGGCTCCGCGCCTCTGCGTGAGATCCTCCGATCTCCTTTCGCGGTTACCGCTTAACCGGCGCCGGGACTGGTTTCGCCAGCAAGCTGGGCCGACCGGCCCGCAACGCGGCGTATTCCATCGTCACCGCGAATAGGGCGGTGAACAGCAAATCGCTGAGGAACGTGTTGCGGAAAAATAAAATCGTCGGCGGGAATTCCGGGCGGCCGAGCGTCATGGCCTGCCACCAGCCGGCGCCGGTCTTCAGGTAATGCACATCCCGCAGCCAGGCGTCGGTGTTCGTGACGAGATAGAACAGGAGGGAGGCGCCGAGCACGCCTGAGAGGAGATTCAGGACCGTTTTCCGGCGGGCGACCATCAAGCCGAGGGGCAGGGCGGCGGCAAAGCACAGGGTGCGGATGAGTTCGCTCTGCCACAGCCATTTGTCGTCGAAGTTCGACGC
>CAMAPG010000222.1 GCA_945859965.1 Opitutus sp. GAS368
TACCTGACGCTCCACTACCGGAAGCCGGGCCCCGCGTTTCGCCCGTATGAAGATACCAAGAAGCGCGCGATCAACGGCCGCTTGCTGTCGGCCGGATACCAGCGGGTGACGCTTGAAGCCCGGCGTCCTTCCGATTCCGCCTCGGTCGAGGCGATGGCGCGGGGCGCTTCGGCCGCCACGATCCTGTTCGGCCCGGGTGGTGTGGCCGCCGACCTCAGTGACGCCCTGATCGATTCCCCAATCCTTCCGCTGACGATCGACCGGGTGGTTGCCGCGGGAAGTGCCCGCGCTGGGCAGGCCTACGTTATTCAATTCACCTGTTCCCTCCCCGACACCAAGGCACAGCTGACCGACGCGCATCTTTATCGGAAGGACGACGATTTCATTCTCGTGCCGACCTTCGAAAAACTCGCGGGCGGATTGCAGGCGCGGACCACGGAAAGCACCGTCGTCCTGACCCTACCCCCGAGCGTGATCCAGCCCGGCAGTTATAACGTGGTCCTCGCCGGCAGCCGCAGCTCGCGCAAATGGACACTGCAAGTGCATTGACGCGCGGCGCTGCATCGTCGAGAACGAGCACACCTTTTCGATGAGCATCGGCAACGGCCACACCTCCCCTCCAGTCGCATCCACCGCGCAGGAGACCACCATCAAGCCCACGGACCTGCGCGGCATCCTGAAATACGTGCCGCGTTTCCAGGGGCAGATCTTCGTCATTGCGCTCGATGGCTCGATTGTCGCGGATGAAAATTTCGGCAACCTCCTCGTCGACATCGCGGTGCTGCGGAGCCTCGGCATCAAGATCGTGCTCGTCCATGGGGTCGGCCATCAGATCCAGGAACTCTCGGTGGCACGGAACATCCCCATCACGAACGTCGACGGCACCGGGCCGACCGATGCGGCGACGCTCGATCTGGGCGTCCGCGCTTCCTCGCGGGTGGCCCACCTGCTCGTCGAAGGCCTGACGCAAAACGCGCTGAAATGCGCCACGACCAATGCAATCCGGGCGCTGCCGGTCGGCATCATCAAGGGCGTGGACCAGCAGTTCACCGGCCGGGTCGACCGGATCGACAAGGATTTCATCGGGGAGCTGATCGACCGCCAGGTCGTGCCGGTTTTTTCACCGATCGCTTTCGGTCCGGACGGCCGGTCGTTGCGGGTTAACTCTGACCTGCTCGCGGCGGAACTGGCTGAGGCGCTCCACGCGACCAAGATCATTTATCTCACCCCGCAGGCGGGACTCGAGATCGACGGCGAAGTCCGCCGGGAAATTTCCGTGGATGCGCTCCGCGCGCTCCTGAAGGACCATCCCGAGCAGGTCGGCGAAAGCAGCGCGAGCAAGGCTGCCCATGCCGTGAAGGCGATCGAGACGGGGACTCCGCGCGTGCACATCGTGGATGGCCGGGTGTTCGACGGCCTGCTCAACGAAATCTTCTCCAGTGAAGGCGTCGGCTCGCTGATTTACGGCAACGATTACCAGCAAATCCGGAAGGCCCAGCGGCGCGACGTGCGGATGATCTACAACCTCACCCGCAATGCGGTGAAGCGCGACGAGCTCATCTACCGCACGCAGCAGGCGCTCGAGAAAAACATCGATCAGTTCTACGTCTTCGAAATTGACGAGAACATCATCGCGTGCGTCACCCTCTATTTTTATCCGGACAAACCGCAGATGGCCGAGGTCGGCTCGCTCTATGTGCTGCCCTTTTATAACAACCGGGGCATCGGCAAGAAAATGGTCGATTTCGCCTGCATGATGGCCAAGGAGCGCGGCGCCACGACGGTGATCGCCCTGTCGACGCAGAGTTTCGGTTTTTTCACGAGTGTCTGCGGCTTCGCCGAGACGACCAAAGAGATCCTGCCCGAGGCCCGGTTGAAGCTCTACGAGGACAGTGGCCGCAATGCCAAGGTGCTGGTGAAACAATTGGGCTAGGCACCGGTCGCACAGACCGGCATGCGCTGCTTTTACCCCGTGTTCGGCTTGCTTGTGGTTGCGCCTGGGCGTCAGCCGCGGAAGCGCTGTCAGAAAAAATCGCCTCGGCAAAGCTCAAAGCGGCCGTCACCCGCGACATTGTCTACACGCCACCGCCCGCGGTGGACGCCAGTCTTTCCGCCAAAATCGACGGCGCGTCTAAATCGGGTGAGCCACCGGTCGTCACGCTGCCTGCGGCGCAGGTAAGGGAAACATCCAATCGTGTGCTCCGAGAGATGTAGGAAATCGACGCGCAACACCGCAGGCTCGAGTCGCACGCACTCTGCAAAAAAGAAATATTAAGGGCAAAGTCTGGCTGGAGGTCTTGCTTCCACCCGAACTTGAACCGAACCGCGCGGACGAGCCGCGCGTGATCGTGCGCCTATTACAAATCAAGTGGTGACCGGACTGACCGGAGTCAGGCCTTCAGCTCAACGACAACTTGGATCTCCGTCGTGGTCCCACGTGGAAGCCCGCTGACTGAAACGGCGGCGCGCGCATGCTTCCCCGCTTCACCGAAGACCTTCACAAAGAGATCACTCGCGCCATTGATCACCGCGGGACTGTCGGAGAATCCGTCGATCGCGTTGACGAATCCGTTGACCAACACAATCCGCGCGACTTGGTCGAGCGACCCGGTTGCCGCCTTGATGTTCGCCAGCGTGTTGAGCGCGCACACCTCCGCCGCACGATAGCCTGTTTCCACCGTCTGCTCCTTGCCGACTTGGCCGGTGTGCGTCATTTGGCCGTTCAGGAGACAAATGGTTCCGGCACAGTAGAGCAGGTTTCCGGTGCGCACCGACGGCACGTAACTGCCGGCCGCCGCCGGGGGATTGGGCAGGGTCAGGCCGAGGGCGCTGAGCTTGGCTTCAGGAGTCATGACGCAGACATTCGACGAAACCGGGGTCCGCGCAAAGCGGAAATAATCCACCGCCTTGCCTTGTCCGGAACCGTGGACGAACTAAGGCCATGTCGCCCCGGTCGCTTTTAAGTTTCTCCGACTGGCAGCAGCTTGCCAGCCACGACGCCCACGGCGCGGCACGCGAACTCCAGCGGCGGGTGGACACCTTGTTTTCGCCCGCCCAGCGCCGCGCGGTCGTGGCCTGGCTGCCCACCGAGGACATGCTCGCGGAAAATTTTGTCCGCGCCGACCCGCAGGCTCCGTTGCGCGGCGTCCCCTACTTCCTGAAGGATCTGTTCGATCTGGCCGGACTCCCCACATTTGGCGGTTCGACCTTTCTCCCCGAAGTCCGTCCCACGCCTGCACACGACAGCGCGATCGTGCAAGCGCTGCACCGGGCCGGCGCGGCGTGCGCCGGGAAAACTCATCTGCACGAGTTTGCCTACGGGCTCACCGGCGAGAATCCGCACTACGGTGATTGCGAGCATCCCCGCTTTCCCGGCCGGACCACGGGTGGTTCGAGCAGCGGATCGGCCGCGGTGGTCGCCGCCGGAATCACGCCTTTCGCCATCGGGACCGACACGGGCGGTTCGGTCCGCCTGCCAGCCGCGTTCTGTGGCTTGTTCGGCTTCCGCCTGACCCCGAAGCATCCTTGGATCGCCGATGCCTTTCCTCTGGCGCCGAGCTGTGACACCGCCGGCTGGTTCACCGCGCGAGCCGACGATATGCTCACCGCCAATCGCGCCCTCGTGGGCCTGGGCACGACAGACCGCGAGCCACGCGGGTGTTATCTCGAATTCGGGCAGCTTGAACCAGACGTGGCGGAGGCCTGCCGCGCGGCCTCAGCCCGGTTATGCGCCCCGGCCGAAACGACGACCCGGGGCCAGCTCACCGCCGGATTCAGTCGCGCCGCTGAAATCTACAATGCGCTGACGATTCCGGAGGCTTGGCAGGTCCATCACACCTGGGCGGAACGTTACCGGGACCGTTATGATCCCGCCGTTTGGCAGCGCCTCAATCGGATCCATCAGCTCACGGGGGCTGAACGCGAGGCCGTCGACGTGCCACTGACCGCCCTCCGGCTCCTCTGGACCAGTTTCTTTCTCACCTTCGATTTCCTCGTGCTGCCGGCGGCCCCTTCCGGCGCATGGACAAAGGTCGAATGCACGCTGGCCAATCGCAGCCGCACGCTCGCCCTCACCGCTCCGGCCAGCGTGGGCGGATTGCCTGTGCTCTCGCTGCCGGTCCCGCTTCCTTCGGGCCTGTCGACCGGTCTCCAGGTCATCGTCAACCATCCCCAGAGCCCGGTGATTCCCTGGGTCTTGCAACGCTGGCTCTAGCGGGATCATCCCGTTGCTACAGGCGAAACAAGCGGGCGGCATTTCCTTCCAAAAGAGCGTCAAGCTTGGCGGGCTCGAGCCCGGCACCCCGCGCTTCGTCGACCAATCGGATCATCGCTGAATCCGAGTCGAGCTTCGGATAAAGATTCAGCGGAAAATCCGAGCCGAACAGAATCCGCCCGGCCCCGACGGCCGCACTGAAGCGCTGCCAGATCGTCGAATCGTAGAGGAGCGGCGAAGCAGCGGTGTCGTAGTAAACGTTAGCCAGAGTGACTGCCGTAAGATCCCGCAACGGCAGCAAGCCACCCCAGTGCGCGAGAATGAAGTGGATCTGCGGGTACTCCCCGGCCAGTCGCACAAAATCGTCCAGCGGAGTGTCCACCCTCCCCGGATAACTGCGGCTGTCGGGATCGGTGACGTGCAGCGTGACCGGAAAATTAAGCTCACCCGCCAGAGTCAGGACCGCGCGAAAAATCCGGTCATCGACGGCATAGCCCTGGGAATGCGGCGAGAGCTCGCCCAAGCCGACGAAACCTTCCGCCTTCATCCGCCGAACCTCCGCCAAGGCGCCCTCCTCCCCCAGCCCCGGATGAAATGCCCCGCAGGCACTCAGGCGGTCCGGATGCGCGCGGATGCAGTCGGCATAAAAACGATTTTGGGCCACGCAGGATTCAGGGCGGTTCCAATACCAACCCTGCAGGATCGCCCGCTGCACACTTGCGGCGTCCATCGCCCGCAATAAATCGTCGAGCCCGGGAAATCCCTGGACTGGGCGGCCATCCCGTCGGCGCCGCGTGCTGAGCGTGGCCCAGTGCATCTCACCCTCGGCGGCCGCCCAGGCGGCGGGATCGCGGCTCACGGCCGGGGGATAAAGATGCACGTGGCTGTCGATGATCTTCATCGCGGCAGGTCCTGGTTCGGGGTGGCAGC
>CAMAPG010000223.1 GCA_945859965.1 Opitutus sp. GAS368
CGGGCAGGAGGGAGTGATATCCGCGCTTCGATCCCCAATAGATGAATGCATCGACGGTTTCGACGACATCATGATCGTTGCTCAACAACAGGTCGACGTAGCCATCGTCGTTGAGATCCCATTTGTTGATCACTTCGACCCGCCCGCGCTGGGAAACGTAGACATTGGCCCCGGCGTTGCCCGGCGTTCCCTTGGCCAAGGCTTCGAATCCCGCCTGGCGAATCACGTTATCCGTCGTGGCGTCCGTCGCCAAGGCGACGATCGGAGCCAGCAGCGACAGTAAAAACACCGACCACGGGCGCACACTCGAAAAGACTGCGGAACGCATTGAGCCGGCATTGTTCACGGAAGGGGAAAACAGGGAGGTTGGCATGCGAAACGAATTGGACTCAGGCGGGGGTATGGGGGTTGGCGGCGCATGCGGTCAGCGGACACCGTGGGGGACAACCGACCCAGCCTTGAAGCGAACGAGGCTGTGATCGAGTCCAATTATTGCCTGTCAGGCTTGTTTCAAACACCACATCCGAACCGATCAGGGATCGTCTTCGTGCCTTTGTCCCTTTGTGGTTCAAAATTCCGGAGGTTCGATCCGATTGAACCACAAAGGGACAAAGGAACGAAGGCGATCCCCGGAACGAGGAGACTTCTATTTGGCGACTTTCACGCACCGGAAGCCCACGTGGTTGCTCCCGGTGTCGGCAGCCCCTTTGCCACGCGAGCCGACCATGTAGCGGGTGCAGTATTGGTCGGTGCACAAAAACGAGCCGCTGCGCTGGATCCGCTTGGCCATGCCTCGTTCCGCAGGATCATAGCTGTCGTAACGCTCCGGGCCGCGGGGATTGCGCACCACCCCACCCTTGGCGGCGGCGACGTCGATCTCGTAGGAATCCGGGCGATACCAGTCGCTGCACCATTCCCAGACATTACCCGCAATGTCGTACAAACCGTAGGCATTGGGCGAAAAACTGGCCACGGGCGACGTGCCGGAGTAGCCGTCCTCATTCGTGTTCTTATGGGGAAACGTTCCCTCGAAGATATTGGCCATCCAACGGCCGCCGGGCTGCAGGTCGGCGCCCCATGGATAACGCTGCCCCGCCTGTCCGCCGCGCGCGGCAAATTCCCATTCGGCTTCCGTCGGCAGCCGTTTTCCCGCCCAGATGGCGTAGGCTTCGGCATCCTCATAGTTGATGTGCACCACGGGATGACGTTCGCGGCCCTTGAGGTCGCTTTGCGGTCCTTCGGGATGCCGCCAGTCGGCTCCGGGCACATAGCTCCACCACTGGAGAATATCATCGAGCGGCACAGCCGCCTTCGGCGGGGTAAACACGACCGAACCCGGCACGAGCATCGCCGGATCCGCCCCCGGATAATCCTCCGCCCGCGGTTTGCGCTCGGAAAACGTGACATAGCCCGTGGCCTTGACGAAGCGGGCGAACTCTTCGTTCGTCACCTCCGTCGCGTCCATCCAGAACCCATCGACGTACACGCGATGGATCGGCCGGGCATCGGGCATCGAATCCGGGCCGCCGCAGACTTCGCGCGTCGGATCGTCCGTCCCCATCGAGAATTCTCCGCCCGGAATCCACACCATGCCGGCGGGAGCTTTCCCTTCCGGCTTCCCCTTGTTCTCAACCGTGGGTGAAAACTCAGCCCGGAGAAGCGGAACGCCTAGCAGGCAGGCGGGAAGTAAGAGCAGACGGAGATTCATCGGGAGGAAGCGAAGGTGCAGTGATCCGGCCGCAACGCAAAAGCGGAATGCAAAACCAGATCGCCCGGTTATTCCACAAAGGCCTCGTCGCTCCACGACGCGTCCTTCAAGGGCGAGCCTTTGTTCGGGTAAACATCCTGGGCGTCGGTCGCCGGCAGCCACTTCGCGAGCGCGGCCTTGGCCTTCGCATACTTCGGATCGTTCGCCAGGTTCTGCCATTCGTAGGGATCTTTCTGTTCGTCGTAGAATTCTTCCTGGCCGTTCCGGTAGCGGATATAGCGATAGCGGTCGTCGCGCAGGCTGTGGTTGCCCCGCCCGTAAGTGGTGAGCACCGGCTGGCCGCGGTCCTTCACTTTGCCGGCGAGCAGCTTCGTGAGATCAACCCCGTCAAGCGTGTGGGTCTCGGGACCTGGCACGCCGCAGAGCGTCATCAGCGTGGGATAGAGATCGAGCATGCTCACCGGGCTCTTGCTCTTCTGGACCGGCATGCCGGGGACTGACACCGCGAACACCACGCGGCTGGTCTGTTCCCAGAGGGCGAATTTCAGCCAGTGGTTCTTTTCCCCGACATGGAAACCGTTGTCCGCGACGAACACCACGATGGTGTTCTTGTTGTAGTCGCTCTTCTCCAGGGCATCGAGGACGCGTCCGATCTGTTCGTCGACGTAGGCCGTCGAGGCGTAAACTCCCTGCAGGCACTTCTTCCACATGCCCGCGGCCACGATCTCCGCGTGTTCGCCGCGGTTGCTGGCGATCCAGCGGCCGGGTTTGGGCAGGTCCTCGAGGTCATCCGCTTTGTACCCCTCGGGCAGCTGGATCGAGTCGAGGGGAAAACGATCGAAATAGCGCTTCGGCACGGACCACGGAATGTGCGGGCGGTAAAATCCGCAGACCATGAAAAACGGCCGGTCATGCGCGGTGCGCAACACTTCGATGGTCCGGTTCGCCTGCTGCGTGTCCTGCTGGATTTTGGCCGGGTCGTCGCGATCCCAGTCATCCGGCAGCATACCCCAGTCCCAAGTCGGCGAGGACTTGCCGGGAATTGTCCGGCGGGTGCCGGGAATGATGTATTTCAGCAGGTCCTTGTTCGTGTGCGTGACGTCCTGCGGGTTGTCCATCCACTTGTAGTACCCCGGTGTATAGTCGCCGATGTCATCCATGAGGAAACTGTTGTGGGCCACTTTTCCGTAGCCGACCGTCAGGTAGCCGTTCTTCAAAAACTGGCCCGGGAGCGTCGTGACTTTCGAAATGAATTCCTTATTCCGGCGGTAACTCTGCCCGTTGTAGTAAACTCCGGAGCGCGAACTGCGCACGCCGGTGAGAAACGCGGTGCGGGACGGCCCACAGCTCGGGGCGTCGCAGTAACCGTTCGAGAACCAGGTGCCGCGGGCGGCCAGCCGCTGGATGTTCGGCGTGGGCACGGGACTGGGACGATCGACACTGGCCAGCGTGTAGGGATGATCGTCGATGAAGATCACCAGCACATTGGGCCGCGCTGGGGACGAAGGCGCGGCGAGGGCCATGACACCCGGCAGCAGCGAAACCGCGAACAGTGCGAGGCAGCGGGCAAAACAACCAGCGGAAGTGTTCATGGGGGTAAGGAATCTAAACAGACAGAGCGTCGCGGGAAGAACCAGCGGATTTTCCGGCAGGGCCACCTTTCGGGCATCTTTCTCCTAAATCTTTATCTTTCTCTTTCTCGGATCGGGACGGTTTCGTCGATTTAAACGGAAACGGGAGAACGAGAAAGAGAAAGAATGGAGAGAAAGATAGCCCGACCCGGCCGCCTTGCATCAATTGTGATCGTTCGGATCGGGCTCGAATGCCGCATCGTCCCAGGTCGCATTCCGGATGGTGGAACCAGGCTTGAAAATCGTCGGCACGCTCACGGCCGGCATCCACTTCCCCATCTCGGCTTTGATCGCGGCATACTTGGGATCCTTCGCCAGATTGCGGAATTCATACTGGTCGGCCTGCTCGTCGTAGAGCTCCTCCGCGCCATTGCGGTAGCGGATATAGCGATAGCGATCGTTGCGCAGGCTGTGATTGCCCGGGCCGTAAGTAGAGATCACCGGCTCGCCCCGGTCCTTCTTCTTGCCGGAAAGCACGGGCGTGAGGTCGATGCCATCCAGCGCATGAGTCTCGGGCGCCGACAGGCCGCAGAGTGCATCAAGCGTCGGAAAAATATCGATCAGGCTCACCGGGGTCTTGCTTTCCTGCACGGGCATGCCGGGAACGGCGAAGCCGAACACCACGCGGTTGGTCTGCTCCCAGAGTGCAAATTTCAGCCAGTGGTTTTTCTCGCCGGTGTGGAAACCGTTGTCGCCGGCAAACACCACGATCGTGTTGTCGTTGTAGGGGCTCTTCTCGAGTGCATCCAGCACGCGCCCGATTTGTTCATCGATGTAGGCGGTCGAGGCATAAATGGACCGGATCGTCTCCTTCCACATGCCCGCCGCCACGACTTCCGCATGCTCACCGCGATTGGTCGCGATCCAGCGACCAGGCTTGGGCACATCCTCAAGGTCGTCAGCACGGTAGCCCTTGGGCAGCTGGATGGATTCAAGGGGGAACTGGTCGTAGTAACGCTGGGCCACCGTCCACGGACCGTGCGGCCGGTAAAATCCGCAGATCATGAAGAACGGCTGGTCGTGGCTGGTCTCGAGGATCTTGATCGTGCGGTTGGCCTGCTCCGTGTCCTGCTGGAATTTGGTCGGGTCATCGCGATCCCAATCGTTGGGCAGCACGCCCCAGGTCCAGTTCGACACCGCCACTCCCGGAATCTTGTGCTCCGAGCCGGCAATGATGTGCTTGTGCAGTTCATCCTCGGGGTGCGTGACGTCCTTGGGATTGTTCAGGACCTTGAAGTAGCCGGGTGTGAAGTCGCCAATATCATCGTTCACAAACGAGTTATGGCCGATCTTGCCATAACCCACCGTGAGATACCCGTGCTTCATGAAATTACCCGGCAGATTCCTGACCTTCGAAATGAAGGTCGAAGACCGGCGGTAGGCGTCGCTGTTGTAATACACGCCGGACTTTGCGGCGTGAATCCCGGTCAGGAGCGCGGTGCGCGAAGCACAACAAATCGGCGCCTCGTTGTAGCCTCGCGAGAACCAGGTGCCCCGCTTCGCCAACCGCCGCAAGTTGGGAGTCGGGACCGGCCCGTCCTGGTAGACATTCGTGAAGTTGAACGGGTGATCATCGATCATGATGATCAGCACATTCGGCCGCGGCTTGGCGGGCGCCGCGGCGTCGACCGAGAGCGCCCAAAAACCGCAAGCCACGAGACCGTAGCCAAGCAAGCGTTTGACCGATCTCGAGGGTCTGGCACGGGGAGTATCCATAATTTCGGCTGCTTTGATGTTTCCCGTAGCGAAACGCGCCTGTGCTCCGAAGGCTGGGC
>CAMAPG010000224.1 GCA_945859965.1 Opitutus sp. GAS368
ATGCCCCCACTCGAGCCGATTGCGACGAATATGGAGCTGGAGGCGCGAGAAGCTTTCAGGGTGCGGTTCAAAGGCTGCGACGAAACCGGCCGGGCCCACCCGACGACTCAACCCGACGGCAAAAAAGACCGAAATGGCTGCCGAGATCCCAGACCGACTTTCCGCGCCAATCCATTAAATTCAGCACGGCCGACTGAACGTCAGGTTCATGGGTCCCGCGCCAATAGGCGGTCCAGGGGAAAAGGCTCCAACGCGCGCCAGCGGCGATGCCGCTCCGAACTCGCACCGGGAAACGGGCAATCGGCGCAATTGATAATATTTTTTTGCGCCGCGGATGAGTGGATTCATCGGGCGGAAATTTTATCGGCCAGCTCCTCCAGCGGATAGGTGATGATTTCCGCGAGAGTGGGATGATACCAGGGCGCGTGTAAAAGGTCGAATACGGTGGCCTGCATCGCGAGTGGCCCGCTGAAACAATGGATCAGCTCCCCCGCGTCTTTTCCGACGATTTCCGCACCGAGAATCCGCCCGCTGCGTGGTGCAGCGATCACTTTTACGTAACCATAGTTTGCCTCCATCAGGATGGACTTTCCGTGATCGTTAAACGGATAACTGGCGCAGAGAAAAGCAACCCCTGCGGCATCCAGCTCGGATTCAAGTCTTCCGATGGTGGCGAGCTGTGGGTCAGTGAAGACAACATTGAGCAGCAATTGGTAGTTGATCGGTTTTAGGTTTTTTACCTTGGCGGAATGACGCGCGGCCAATTCTCCCTGCTGGATGGCGAGGTGAACAATTTCAGCCGGGCCCGAGCAATCGCCCGCTGCATAAATATGGGGCATGGTAGTCTGCTGCCAGCGATTGATCAGGATCTGGCCGTTGGGCCGGGTTTTGACACCCGCGGCGGTCAGATTCAGTCCGCCCGTATTCGGTTCGCGGCCGAGCGCATTGAACAGGTGGTTGGCCCGTTGCCGGATGGTTTTTCCATCGTGAAGAAACGTTACGGCCACGCCGTTCCGTTCCTGGCGGATAGCTTGAATCTGAGTTCCCGCGAACACCCGGATCCCTTCGTCGGCAAACGCTTTTTGAACCACTGCAGAGGCGTCATCCGAATGGTCGCGCAGGATATTGGAATTGCGCTGGATCAGGGTTACCCGGCTGCCAATCCGGCTGAGAAACTGGGCGAGTTCGCAGGCGACAACGCCGCCTCCGAGGACCAGCACGCTTTTGGGGATAAAATCCAAATCAAGCACGTCGTCGCTCGTCCAGGAGGGAGTTTCCCTCACGCCGGGAACCAGCGGTACGCTGACTTTCGAACCGGTACCGATCAGGAAGTGCTTGGCCCGGAGGAGCCGACCATCGTTGAGCTTGAGCGTGTGGGAATCGATGAAATGTCCGTTTGCCTTGATTAAATCGAAGGGACCGGATCGCAAGGCTTGGACCCGATGGTCAGCGAATTCAGCAATGAGCTTCTTCTTGCGGAGATGGATCGCGCGCATGTCTGCCCGGGCTGAGGGAATACTCAGGCCAAATTTTTTGCCCCTTTGCGCAAGATGCAGCACTTCGGCGGTGTAGAGCAGTGTTTTGGATGGCATGCAGCCCCGCAGGATGCAAAGGCCCCCCAGTTTTTTGGCGCCGTCAATCACCGCGACTTTTTGGCCGAGAGCTGCGGCCACGCGTGCGGCATTAAAACCTGCGCTTCCACCGCCTAGAACTGCGAAATCGTACGTCTTCATCAAGTCTCGTGCAAACACCGGATGGCTGCCGTCACCGGCCTTTTCCAAACAGCATGATGTGAATTGTCTTCAGCACAATTGAGGCATCGAGGGTGAAGGAAAAATGCCGGATGTAATAGAGGTCGTATTCCAACTTCCGCAGCGTGTCATCCAAGTTTGCTCCGTAGGGATAGTTGACTTGGGCCCAGCCGGTAATGCCCGGTTTGACCAGATGGCGGAAGTAATAGCAGGGAATCTGACGCTCATAGTCTTCGACCAATCGGCTCCATTCGCTCCAATGATAATAAAGCGGCTTGATGCCCAGGGGACCGCGCGCGAGCACCAGGCGATGCGTCACTTTATCCCAAACCGCGAAGGCAAACATGCCGCGCAGACGGGTGAGGCAATCGGTGTGCCACTCCGCAAAGGCGGCCAAAAGCACTTCCGTATCACATTGCGTTTTGAAAACCCAGCCCAGCGTTTCGAGCTGTAGAGCAAGTTCGCGGAAATTGTAAATCGCCCCGTTAAAAACCAGCAGATAGCGCCCGTCGGGCGTTGTCATCGGCTGCTCCCCATTGGCCGGATCAAATACCGCCAATCGCCGCGACCCAAAGGTAGCCTCATCCTGGCTGGCGATTCCCTCCCCATCGGGCCCGCGATGAATCATGGCGTCCGTCATGCGGCCAACCGCTGCCCGCCGGGTGTCAAATGACTCCCGCATACTCACAAAGCCTGCTATTCCACACATAGGTCAGATCAAGCGGACAGCTTCGCCCCGTCGCTTCCGTGAAGGAATGCGACCGGGAAAGAAAAATTATCGAAACGAATAGTTAAAAACTAGGGTTTTAACCCTAGTATCAATAGCTCTACTGAAATGGGGTCGTGAAGCAATCCCGCTGATGGAAGTACTTAAGCTCCTTTGAATTGGGATCTTATGCACTGATTGCTTGGGCTACCTCGGCTGACTTTGCAGGGGAAACAAGCTTTTCGACCAACGCCAAACCAAAATCGAGCGCAGTCCCTGCGCCGCGGGAGGTGAGCAACTGGCCATCGATGACGACCCGTTCGTCCGCTAGGATTTCCGGCAGTTCGTTCGCGACCGAAAAGTGGGCAGTGTAGCGCCGACCTTTCAGCAGTCCGAGATCATTCAAGACCGTCGGGGCGGCGCAGATCGCGGCCAGCCAGCGCCCGGCGGTGTAGTGACGCCGGAGAATCGCGCCGACGCGCCCATCGGCGCGAAGATGTTTCACGCCAGGACCGCCGGGAAGCAGGATGCAGTCGAAGTCCTGGGTTTCGACGGCCGCGAGCGGCGTGTCGGCATGTAGGGTGAGTTTACTGCGCCCCGTGACGTGCAGGCCGTCGTTCAGGGCTGCGATTGTCACGGCGACCCCGGCGCGGCGCAGGAGATCAATCGGGGTGGTCGCTTCGATCTCTTCAAAATCTTCCGCCAGGATTGCGAGAACTGTCGGCATGGTGTGAACTTGCAAAGAATGGATGCCGCTGCCCATGGAAATCTTTTGAAAAAACGCCTAGTCATTTTTGGCTGTGGTTATGTGGGCAGTGCGCTCGCCGAAGAGGCGCAGGCGCGTGGCCTACAGGTGACGGCGCTGACTCGGAATCATGGGAGGGCCCTCGCGTTGCGAGCGCAGGGCGTCGAGGTGGTGGTAGCGGAACTGGCTGGCGTTGACTGGCACGCGCAGATTCCTGATGGAGCGGAGTGGGTGGTGAACTGCGTCAGTTCCGGTGGCGGAGGGGTCGACAACTACCGACGCAGTTATGTGGATGGAATGCGTTCGATCCTCGAGTGGGCGAAAGGCGCCCCAGTGGGCACGCTGGTCTTTACGAGCAGCACCTCGGTTTACCCACAGGACGGAGGTGTCTGGGTGGACGAAACCTGTTCCACGAAGGGAGCGACCGAGTTACCGCAGGTGCTGGTCGAGGCGGAGGAATTATTAAGGGAAACGTCGGCGCGGGCGGGAAGCGATGCGTCCTCCGTGGCCGCAGTTTGCCAGCGGTGGTTCATCCTTCGGCTCGCGGGCATCTACGGACCGGGACGCCACCATCTGCTGGATCAAATGCGGCGGGGGGAAACCCAGATCGCGGGTCGCGGCGATCATCGTCTTAATCTGGCCCATCGCGACGATATCGTGGCCGCGATCTGGGCAGTGCTGGAGGCGCCGGCCTCGGTGGCCAATGAGGTTTTCAATATCGCCGATGGAAATCCTGCGACCAAGGCGGAAATCTCGGCCTGGCTGGCCGGGTGTTTGGGGTGTGCCTCACCCTCCTTCACCAACGAAGCGGTGCGCGGGCGCCGGGCGGTGACTCCGGATCGAATGATCAGCAGCGCGAAGCTGTCGGCGCGACTGGGGTGGAGTCCGCGCCATCCTGATTTTCGCCACGGTTATGCCGCACTTCTTGCACCGGACGGCCCCCAGGCCGGCTAAAACACTTGCCAGTGCCGGTCTGGCGCGGCCCAATCGCAAACTCCAAACCCCAACCCACAAAATACCATGGCCGGCGTAGGCAAATTGCTCAAACAAGCCCAGAAAATGCAGAACTCGATCACGGCGCTCCAGACGCAGCTCGAGGCGAAGGAAATCGACGTGACGAGCGGTGGAGGAGCCGTGAAGATCAAGATCAACGGCTCGGGAAAATTTCTTTCGCTTGGGCTCGATCCGGAGTTTTTGAAGGAAGACCCGAAACTCATTTCCGACACCCTGCTGGTGGCGATCCAGGACGCCGCGAAGCAGGCCAAGAATTTCAACGATGCCGAGATGCAGAAAGTGACCTCCGCCTTTCAGTTACCCGGTCTGATGTGATCGGAATCCGGTTCTTTAATGTAGAAAGCTGGAACTCAGGAACCGGACACGGATACTTTCCCCTGATTTCCTGAGTTCTACATTCCAAGACTGTCCCTGTGACCCCCGCATTTGAGAAACTCCAGAAACACCTGAAGCAACTGCCCGGGTTGGGCTATCGATCGTCTGAGCGTATCGCGCTCCATCTGTTGGTTGAGAAACCGGCCCGGCTGCCGGCCTTGGTGGAAGCGCTGGAGGAAGCGGCCCGCGCGGTGCGGCGATGCACCCGGTGCGGAAATTTAGCCGAAGGCGACCTTTGTGCGATTTGCAGCGATGAACGGCGCGATGCCGGGGTGGTGTGTGTCGTGGAGCATGTGCCTGATCTGGTGGCGATCGAGCGCTCGGCGGCGTTTCGCGGCGTTTATCACGTCCTGCATGGCAAGCTTTCGCCGATCAACGGGATCGCGCCGAACGATCTCAACCTCGGTTCCTTGCGTGCGCGTATCGAAAAGGGGGAGGTCCGTGAACTCATCCTCGCGCTGTCCAACGATGTGGAAGGGGAG